>NZ_JAPFPW010000011.1 GCF_026155325.1 Desulfobotulus pelophilus
CTTACCCATGAAACATAGCGGATTAGGTTTGACGATACCTTTCCCTTAGGGTAAGGTACCGCATTTTGGGGCTGCTGTTTACGGCAGACAATGATTTTATCAGGAAAGAACAAGGGAGTTTCTTATTGTAAAGTTTTCTTTGCAATAGGAATCATTCCGTTAGGGAGAACCAATGGTATCAAAAAAATGGAGCACCATTTTCACACCCGAAAAAATGAAAAATTTATTTCCAGAAGATCGTTCCAATTCTTTTTTCGATGCACTGTTTGGGGATCCTGAGGAAGGAGCCTATGATATCAGCCTTACATTCCGGGGGGAAGGGGCAGAAGATGTACTGGATTTCGCTTTTGTGCTGGAACAGAGGCCTGGAAAGTGCCTTGTCTGCAGCCTGACCTATGGTTTGCCAGATGTTTTTATGCGTCACCCCGTGATCAATGTAAAAGGGCTTGTTTCCGATCTTGTTGCAGCCATTGGAGAGAATGCACAATGCAAGAGCTGGGAACTTGGTCCAACGCGGGAAATAAGCCGTTCCTCCCATGAAATCCCCTTACGCCTCACGATTGTTTCTGGCATGGAGTAATTCATGTGTTCTGTATTTTTTTGATGCGTAATAAAAAGAGTCGGGCTTTTGTTGGATATTGCCTGGCTTTTTCTATCGTTCATGCGGGTTTTTTTGTCTTGGTTTACAGTCTAAAGCCTTTGTATTCATGAGTTTTTTAGAACCACATGAAAATGCAGGGGGCCTTGACATTGACCTGCATAAGACGGCATATTGTTTATTTAAACACACAACAGAAACCGGGCTTGCAGGGCATGGCAGGAGGTGCTGCCGCCTGTCTGCAGGAACCATGGCAACAACGATTGATAACTTTGCTTAAAGAGACTCTGAATATGACCGCACAGTTAGCTAATCTTTTTAAACTTGCAGAAAACAGAACAACAGCACGTCAGGAAGTGATAGCAGGCCTTACCACCTTTCTGACCATGGCCTACATCATTTTCGTGAATCCCACCATATTGGAAAAAGCGGGAATGGACAAGGGAGCACTGATCACAGCAACTATCCTTGCTGCTGGCTTTGCGACCATACTCGTTGGGCTTTGGGCCAATGTGCCGTTTGGAATGGCGCCGGGCATGGGTTTGAATGCTTTTTTTGCCTACACTCTGGTTCAGGGGCAGGAGATGGCGTGGCAGACTGCTCTCGGTGTTGTTTTCATATCCGGTATCTTTTTTCTCCTGCTCACCCTGCTGGGTGTCCGAAAATGGATTATAGCCGCCATACCTGTGGAGTTACGTCTGGGAACCGCTGCGGGTATTGGTCTTTTCATTACATTTATCGGGCTTCAGAATCTTGGTCTGATTGTCCAGCATCCGGTTACCATGGTTGGTCTCGGTAAATTGACGACACCGGTTATCCTTGGGCTTGGAGGACTGGCATTGATAGCCATCCTTGAAGTGATGCGTATTCGGGGTTCCATACTTATCGGAATTATTGTCACAACTATTTTAGGTATGTTATCTGGTGTGGTGAGCGCTCCGGAGAAACTTTTTTCTACGCCTCCATCCATTGCTCCCATTTTCATGCAGCTGGACATTTTGTCTGCTCTGAAATGGGGGTTCGCTGGTGCCATCTTTTCGTTTATGTTTGTTGATCTTTTTGATTCCATAGGCACGGTTGTGGCGTGCTCTTATGAAGCAGAGATGGTGGAAGAAGATGGAACCATCCGGTCCATTGACAGGGTCCTTGAAGCGGATGCAGTGGCTACGGTTGCCGGTGCTCTCATGGGAACGAGCACGACCACTACTTATGTGGAATCCGGCGCCGGTATTGCAGAAGGTGGGCGAACAGGTCTTACGGCTCTGACAACGGGCCTTCTGTTCCTTTCAGCACTTCTTGTTACGCCTTTTATTGCCGTTGTACCTGCATTCGCAACGGCTCCGGCTCTTATTGTTGTGGGCGTATTCATGTTTAAAAATGTTCATAAAATTGATTTTCAGACATTTGAAACGGCTTTTCCGGCTTTTCTGACCATTATTTTGATGCCCTTGACCTACAGCATCAGCATGGGACTTTGTGTGGGGTTTCTCTCTTTTATTCTTGTATCATCGTTTTCAGGGAAAATTCGGACTATTCATCCTGTTATGTGGATTATTGGTGCTTTTTCTCTTGTTGAACTCCTGCTGAAAGCCTTATAAAAGTATATATGTTGTTTCTAACAGGCGGCTTTCGTTTCCCGAAGGCCGCCTGTTACAGCAAAATCAATGCTGCTGGTATTTTGAAAAAGAACAATCTTTCTTGTGCGTTTATGATGGTTAACAGCTTTCAAATATTGCAGGCATCATCGAACATGTGACCAATACTCAATCAGGATGTAACGGATACAGGAGAACTATGGAAGCTGCCCCTAATAAAGTGTATATCAGTGCCGGGCAGATGGAGCAGGATTGCTGGGCGTTTGCTAAGGATCTTTTCAGAAAGGGTCTGAATTTTGATCTTTTTGTTGGTGTAACCCGTGGTGGAGCCCAGGTATCCATCTATATGCAGGAAGTGTTCAGTGTTCTTACGGGCAAAATGAAGGGATACGCAACCATACAGGCTCGATCCTATGAGGGGTTTTTTGATGCCCGAAATAATGTGGAAGTGGACAATGTCGAGTCCGTAATTCGTCATGTGAAACCCGGCATCCGAATTCTTGTGATTGATGATATTTTTGACAGAGGGAAAACCTTTGAAGCTGTCAAGGATGCCATTATAAGGGAACTTCCCTATCCGGATGTGCATTTGTCCCTGGCGGCACTTTATTATAAACCGGAGAACAGTCAGGTTTCCATACGGCCGGATTATTTCTACCGAATTTTTGCTTCCCGAGACTGGCTGGTCCTGCCCCACGAACTGGATGGTTTAACCAGAGACGAGATGACTGCAAAAGGTTTTGTCTGGCCCTGATGGCATGTTAGCAAAGGATTCTATGATATTTTCTATTGTCATACCCGCTTATAACGAAGAAGATCGCATTCGAAGAACCTTAGAGGAAACAAGCCGATGGCTTGAATCGGAGTCCATGAGTGCGGAGATTCTTGTGGTTAGTGATGGAAGCCGGGATGGGACCCGTAAGGTAGTGGAGAGTTTTTCAGCCCCAAAAAATGTAAAGCTGCACTGTATGGAATATTTTCCTAATAGAGGGAAGGGGTATGCCGTTCGCCACGGTATGCTCCATGCGGAAGGTGAACGTATTCTGTTCATGGATGCAGATTATTCCGTACCGGCATCGTTTATTCATACCGCAATGGGCATGCTGGACGAGGGGGCGGATGTTGCCATTGCTTCCCGGGCTATGGCAGGCTCTACCATTCAGCAGCACCAGAAACCTGTCAGAGAACTTGCAGGGAAATGCTATACTCTGATACAAAATCTTTATCTTGGATTGAGTTACCCGGATACGCAGTGCGGATTTAAACTGTTTAGCCGAAAAGCCTGTCAGGATCTTTTTGCACGTCAGAAGCTTCACAGTGTCATTTTTGATCCGGAAATTCTCTATCTGGCACACAGGCTGGGGTACAGTGTGTCGCAGTTCCCGGTTGCATGGACCCATCAGGAAGACTCGCGTATCCAGTACGATTCCATTTCAAAGACACTGGCAGTTTTTAAAGAGCTTTTCCGTATCCGACAAATTCATGGCTGATCGGCAGGTTAAAAAATAAACAAACATCAATTTGTCAGGGGGGAAGCCCCGGAACGTCTCGTAAGGAGGCGTTTTCTGCTTTTGAAGTGAGCTGCACGGGGGAGCTAAGCAGTGGAACAATGCGAATACTTTCATTATTCAGGGGTGCTGTTTCATGACTGGCCATGAGAATTGCTGTATGGTACTCCTTGTTTAATCTGATGAGAAGCCTTATAAATTCTGCCTGCCATGGGGCATCCAAAAACGCAAATGGTTCATCAAGAAAAAGCATGTCCGGTTCGAGGGCCATACAACAGGCAAAGGCAAGACGTCTTTTCATACCCCCGCTCATTTCGGAAGGTTTTTGATGGGTGGCGCCTTGAAGCTCCATCCGTTCCAGCCAGAACAGGGCTTTTTCCTTTCTGGCTGGTGCAGAAAAATACCCTGAAAGCTGATATTCCATATTGCCCAGAGCCGAACACCATGGAAGCAGGGGAGTATCCTGCAGAAGACAGGCCGGACGCTGGGCATGAAGCTCCCGGATACCTGAATCCGGCTGGATGATACCGGCTGCTATTTCAAGAAGAGTTGTTTTGCCAATACCCGATGGACCGGTAAGGCAGACCATTTCTCCCGCCTTAATGGAAAAAGTTACATTCCCCAGTACGTTTTTTTTCTGCAAAGTTTTCGTAACATTCAAGAGTTTAAGCATGCTTTCCTCGCTGCGTGGCCGCCGCCTGTCTCATGGGCCGTATCAGGCCAAATTCGATAGCCATGCCCATTCCAACAAGGATGCAGCCCCAGGCAAAAAGTTCCGGCATTTCCAACATTCTGTAGGCCCAGTAAATCCTTGATCCTATACCTTGGGTACTGCCCAGAAATTCGGCTACAGCCGTGACTTTCCAGCAACTTCCCAGAGCAAAGGAGAGGCCTGCAAGAAGATTGGGTTGAATGCCTCTCAATATAAGGTCTTTGGCTATGCGACCTTTTTTGACACCATGAATTCTTGCCATCTTGAACAGGCGGGTGTCCAGACTGGCTACGCCGTTGGCTATTGTAAAAAAAAGGGGAGGAAATAGGGACGCCAGTACAACGAAGATGGGAACAGTACTGCCCGTACCTGCCCATATCATGATGAGGGTGATCCATAAAATGGGGGGCGTTGCCTGGAGTGCTGCCACAAGAGGGGTTATGAGGGACATGGTTTTTTGGGAGAGACCCGCAGGAATCCCTGTGAGAAGTGCGAGGCCAAGGGTGATGGATATGGCGGACACTCCTCGGAAAACCGTGATGGTAATATGGATCCAGGTGTTCCCATCAAGGCTCATGGCAGCAAGGCATAAGCCCGTTTCCAGAGGGCTTGGAACGAGATGGCTGCCCATTATCCATGAAAGGGATGTCCATAATAAGAACAGAAGACCGAAGGAAAAAAAGAAAGGTGACATGGTGTCCGTCTACATGGGTTCCCAGAAAAAATCATTCCGGTTTTTCAGTGTTTCAAGGAAACCGGGCATGAGAATGGACAGATAGGACCTGATTTCTTTTTCCGCATCAAGAGCGGTTTTCACCAGTACCACATCCCTTTCAAGGGACGCCGCTATCATTTCCTTCGGAATAAAGCCTGTAAACATAGTTGGCAGTGCATCCAGAGCCTCCATTGCAGCGTCTGCATCCATGGTCAGTTTTTCCCCTTCTCTGATGAGTGTGTCAAGAATAGATTGTACAAGATGGGGATAGGCGGCAGCGGTTTTTGCATTGACGGCTATGCCAGCCAGGGGAATGCGCCCTGGCCCTCCTGTTTTTCTTCCGTAATAATCTTCTATGTTCTCAACTATCCGTATGGTTTTATCTTTTGCTATGAGACTGGAGAGTAAGGGTTCGGGTAGGAGAGCCGTATCCAGCCGGCCATCGAGAAGCATGAGGGCAAGTTGTCGGGGTTCGTGAGATGCAAAAATGATGGCTTGCCTGTCCTCTTTCTGAATGGATCGGATGAGGGAAACAGCTGGGGTACCCGGAGGAGTGAAGGCCAGCTGAGTTCCCTTTATATCATCCAGTCCATGGATTTTGGAATTCCTTGAAACAAGATAAAATTTACGCCATCCGCTGATCAGAAGAAGCCTGACCGGTGCTCCGGCGGACTGAGCCCTGGCAAAGCCTTCCGTATCACCCAGCCACAGGTCACCCTTACCGGCCAGCATGATTCCCCTTAAATCATCAAGATTTTTCCATAGTTCAACGCGGATGTTGCAGTTCTCAAGGAGCTCCCCTTTTTTCAGGGCGGACCAGAAGGGGAGCTGTGGTGTGGTGGCAAGGTCTGAAGTATAGAAGGTAAGGGTGGGAAGATCAGGATTCCGGCCAAAAAGAAGGGTCTCATCGGGTCGGTTTTTGACAAGCAGGAGGCCTCCTGCTAAAGCCAATATGCTTATACATGTCAGTGTTATCAGAATTTTTGCCTGGTTGGATTTCAGCATCAGAAGATAACCCTGTAGGTGATAACAATGTTTCTGCCCGGTTCATTCAGAAGAGCAGGTTTTCGTCCTGTGGAGAGATGGTCTCTGTAGGTGGCATCCAGCAGATTGTTGGCCGTTAAGGCCAGTTCGTGAAAACTTCCGGCAAAGGGCATGCTGTAGCTGATACCTGTATTGAGGGTAAGCCATCCGGGAGTTTTTCTTTCATCCGGTGCAACCTCGGACTGCCTGGCTGCCCAAACGGCTTCCATATGACCGTTCAGCCCGGAGGATGCCGTACGACGAATACCGGCAAGGCCATTGAAAGGATAAATGTTGTCAAGGTCTTGGTTTTCCGTTCGGTTTTTCCCCCGTAACCATGCCACATGGCCATAGGCCGTCCAGTCTTCCATGAAGTGCCATTCGATTTCAGCCTCGCTTCCGTAAATTCGGGCTGTTTCGATATTTTGCATTTCATGTCTTTGGTCGCTGATTCTTTTTTCGACAATCAGGTCATCCACCTCATTGAAAAAAGCACTGATGCTGGCATTGATTCTGCTGGTGGTGTGGTGCAGGCCGTATTCAAAAAACCGGGATCTCTCCGGATCCAGATCCCGGTTACCGTAGACGGCATATTGGCCAAGGTCGATATATTTGAAGCGTTCCATGAGATCGGGTGCACGATAGCTCGAGGCTGCGAGAAAAGTCATGGACCATTGTGGAATAAACCGCCAGGCCAGACCTGCATGGAAGTTCCAGCTGAAGTCATGGTAATCATCTTCCGTACGAATCAAGGGGTTTTCCGTATTGGGGGCAGGGGGAAGAATCCATTGGTAATGGTCTTTACTGTCAGCCCTGAGAAAATCCAGCCTGCCGCCAAAATTGAGGGTGAGGTTGGGGGAAAGAGCCCACATATCCTCTGCAAAAATGCCACCAGAAAATTGTTTTGAGTCTGCAAGGGGGTTGTCAATACCTGTGGTTCCGTTCCGAAAGTTTCGTTTTCGGGTGGATTTCATCTCCCATTCCCATATATCCATCCCAAGGGCGAGGTCATGTTTACCTGTTTCAATCTCGTTGATCCATTTCATCCCCCAGGTGGTATGGCTGGCAGAAGGATTGAGGCTGGCTACGGCTCCTGCTGGCGGCATCTGGTCAATGCGGACATCCCTGTCGATTTTCTGATGGAAGAAACTGATATCGGAGCGTTTCCACGCATACTGGTGCGGAGTAAAGGAGTGATGGATGCTCATCATTTCCCTTGATATATCCCTGTAGGTAACATCAGCCACAGCGGGCATGGAAGCTTCACCTTTTCCGGGAATACCGATCTCATTTCCTTTTATATATTGAAACTGAAAGACTGTCTGGTGTAGCTCATTCCATCGGAAGCCTGTTTTAATGGAGCCGCCCATGTCGTCAAACTGACTGTTATGGACCTCTGCTCCATCTCCGTCTTTGTAGCTGTCGTGATCCCTCAGGCTCCCTGATGCATAGACCCAGTGGTTGGGGGCCGTATGCATGAGGGATGTATGGGTGCTGTATCCTTCCGGGTTGCTCTGGTGGGTGACGGTGAAGGAAGCATGGAACGACGGTTCTGGAGAAAAAGTACCTTTTTTGGTGATAACGTTGACAACACCTCCTATGGATCCGGAGCCGTAGAGTGCACTCACAGGACCTTTAAGTACTTCAATTCGTTCAATTTCATCGGGATGGAGCAGGCCGAACTGGGCGTTGAGATCTGTGGCTGTGTTAACACGGCAGCCGTCAATGAGAAAAATAACGCGGTTTCTGCTCAGTCCCCGTATGCTTACCTCAGAACCCCACAGAGAATCCGAAGTTTTGTTGACTCCGGATATCCGCTGGAGAGCGTTGCTGATACTGACGGGCTGTGCCTGGAAAATGGTGGTGTCATTCACTATTCCCACGCCCCCGGGGGTCTGAGATATGGGAGTGGCACTTCCTCTGGCGGAAACAATCAGCTTTTCGAGGACAATGGCCTCTTCCGCATGTTTTGCCGGAGGTTCTGATGGGTTGGCCTGACAGTGCAGAGCCGGAAAGAGGCTTCCAAAACTCAGTAAAAGGCCCAGCGTCACGCACTTGGTGCAAGCACATTGTTTATGAAGAACAATTTGGTATAGTTTGATTTTAATGCGCTGTAAGGCGTATCCGGTCAAGGGCTTTCTCCTCGGCGTCTGGTCTTTCCTCCTTCTCCTCAGAGGAAAAGGAGGAAAGGGCATTTTTATTTCGTGTAGAGAGGTCTCGGATGATAATGGGTATGCAGCAGAGAGTGGGACTTTTCGCTGCAGGGTGTACCGAGGAAATCTCTGTACACTTCCTGAATAAATGGGTTCTGATGAGAACAACGGATTTCTGACTGCTGGTCATCGGCATACATTCCGGCGATACGAGCGTTTCTTACCTCATCTGTTGTGTTGTAGGGCTGCCCGCCACCTGCGATGCAACCGCCACGGCAGGCCATGACTTCCACAAAGTGGTAGGGAGGCTCTTTGCCTTCATCACGGGCTTTACGAATTTCATTGAGAAGATCCCGCACATTGGCAATACCATGGGCAATGGCTACCCGAAGTTCTTTGCCGTCAATTGATAAGGTGGCGCTGCGGATACCTTCCATACCACGGACGGCATCGAAGGTAATTGCCTGATATTCTTTTCCTGTAACCAGAAAATGCGCCGTTCTGAGTGCGGCTTCCATAACCCCCCCTGTTGCACCGAAAATAGTGCCGGCACCTGTGTAGGCACCGATGGGAGAATCCGCTTCTTCATCGGGAAGGGCCAGAAAATCAATCCCGGACTGTTTGATAAGGCGTGCCAGCTCCCGGGTTGTCAGAACCAGATCCACGTCCTGTTGCCCGGAAGCATACATATCCTTATCTCTCACAATTTCAAATTTTTTGCTGGTGCAGGGCATGATGGCGGCAGAAAATATTTTGTCTTTGGGCAGGCCCATTTTGTCAGCATAGTAGGTTTTGGTAAGGGCGCCCTGCATCATCATGGGGGATTTAGCTGTGGAAAAATTGGGAATCATGTCGTCACAGTATTTTTCCATATAATCCACCCAGCTGGGGCAGCAGGAAGTGATCAGGGGGAGCACGCCACCTTCGGTCAGGCGCTGAACAAACTCCGTTCCTTCTTCCATAATTGTGAGATCTGCGGAGAAATTGGTATCAAAGACCGCGTTGACTCCCAAGCGCCTGAGGGCTGAGTAAATTTTTCCTGTGGTGATGGTTCCTGGTTTGAGACCAAAGGCCTCACCAATGGCCACGCGAACGGCCGGAGCAATCTGTACGGCTACATGGAGTTCCGGATTGAGAATGGCATTCAGCAGTTCTTTGGTGTCATCTCTTTCGTAGATGGCTCCCACAGGGCAATGGGCACTGCACTGGCCGCATTTAATGCAGGGACTTTCACTGAGGCTGGCACCGGCTGCAGGCATCATTTCCGTATGATCACCCCTGCCCAGAAATTCCAGAGCCCAGACGTCCTGAAGCTGCTGGCAAACAAGCACGCAGCGGCCGCATTTAATGCATTTACGGGGATCGAGAACGATGGAAAGGGTGGAGTCGTCTTTGGGTAGTTCCGTTACATTGTGTTCAAAGGGGACTTCACGGATACTGAAGTTGGCAGCCAGAGTCTGCAGTTCACAACTGCCGCTTCGTCCGCAGGTAAGGCACTCATTGGGATGATTGGAGAGAATCATCTCCACAATGGTGCGGCGAATTTTGTTGAGTTCAGGGTCATGGGTGATATAGCTGGCACCTTCTGCGACTTCGGTGACACAGGCACGGGGCAGTTTGGGCATGCCTTCCACCTTGACAACACAGAGACCGCAAGCTCCCCATGGGGTGAGATCCGGATGGGCGCAAAGGGTGGGGATGTGGATACCTGCCTGCCTTGCAGCGGCCAGAACGGAGGTCCCCTGTTTTACTTCAAGGGGAATATTATTGATTTTTATAGTGACTTTCTGCACGTGTCAGCTCCTTTTTTTTCTGTTCAGGGACCTAAGCGATTTTTACCGCACCAAACTTGCAGCCCTTGTAGCAGATGCCGCATTTGATGCAGCGTTCCTGATCAATGAAATGGGGCTCTTTACGTTCTCCTGTAATGCAGTTATTGGGGCATTTTCGGGAGCAGACCGTACAGCCGATGCAGATATCCGGGTCGATGGTGTAGGTGACAAGGGCCTTGCAGACACCGGCAGGGCAGCGTTTGTCCTGTATGTGTGCCAGGTATTCATCCTCAAAGTACCGGAGCGTGGACAAAATGGGGTTGGGTGCTGCCTGACCCAGGCCACAGAGGGATGCTTTCTGCATGGGAACCGCAAGGGCCTTGAGGTGCTGAATGTCCTCCATCGTCCCGTTGCCTCTGGTGATTTTATTCAGGATATTGTACATTTTTCGTCCGCCTATGCGGCAGGGAGCACATTTCCCGCAGGATTCCTCAACGGAAAAATCGAGATAAAACTTGGTAACATCCACTATGCAGTCGTCTTCATCCATAACGATCATGCCGCCGGAGCCCATCATGGAACCTAAGGCCACCAGATTTTCATAATCGATTGGAGTATCGAGATGGTCTGCTGTGATCACCCCACCGGAAGGCCCGCCGGTCTGCACGGCCTTGAATGCTTTTCCTTTAGGAATACCACCGCCGATATCATAGATAATTTCCCGTAGAGTGGTTCCCATGGGCACTTCTACGAGACCCGAGTTGTTAATTTTTCCCGTAAGGGCAAAGACTTTGGTCCCTTTGGATTTTTCCGTTCCGATCTGGCTGAACCAGTCTCCGCCCCGGAGGATAATTTGCGCAATATTGGCGTAGGTTTCCACGTTATTGATGACCGTAGGTTTTCCCCATAAACCTTTCACAGCCGGGAAGGGCGGACGAGGGCGGGGCATACCCCGCTCGCCTTCAATGGAGGCGAGGAGTGCTGTTTCTTCCCCACAGACAAAAGCGCCTGCCCCAAGCCTGATTTCTATATCGAAGTTAAAACCGCTGCCAAGAATGTTGTCGCCCAGCAGGCCGTATTCCCTTGCCTGACTCATGGCGGTGTAAAGGCGTTCAATGGCAAGGGGGTACTCAGCACGGATGTAGATATAGCCTTTGCTGGAGCCACAGGCGTAACCGGCGAGGGTCATGGCTTCCAGCACGGACTGGGGATCACCTTCAAGGATGGAACGATCCATGTAGGCGCCGGGATCTCCTTCATCGGCATTACAGACAATGTAGACTTCATCGGACTGGTCTTTTACGTCGTGGGTGAATTTCCACTTAAGCCATGTGGGGAAGCCCGCACCACCACGGCCCCTGAGTCCGGATTTTCTGAGTTCTTCGATGACATCCGCCGGTTTCATTTCAAAAATAGCTTTACCCAGGGCTGCATAGCCATCTCTGCCAATGTATTCTGTGATATCTTCAGGATTGATGACGCCGCAGTTTCGGAGGGCAATGCGGATCTGTTTCTGGTAATGACGGGGGTCTTTCCCGGGGGCTTTGCCCTTAAACTTCAGGCGTTCAATAGTTTGGCCGCCTATGATGTGTTCATGGATGATGGCCTTTACATCCCCTGTATCGACCCCAACATAGAATGTTTCATCAGGAAGAATCTTCACGATGGGACCTTGGGTGCACAAGCCGAAACAGCCTGTTTTCACAACTTGAATTTCCTGTCCGAGGTTCAGGTCTGTTACCGTTTTTTTTAATTCCTTGAAGATTTCTTCTGATTTTGCGGATTCACACTGGTTGCCGCTGCAGACCAGACAGAAATTTTTATAAGGCATGGGTAGGCTCCTTTACCACGTCCTGGGCGGGTCGGTCATAGATATGCCCGCATACCAGCTCTTTTCCGATGATGTGCTTTTCAATGATCTGCTGGGCAACATCCTGGGTGACCTTACCATAGATAATATCCGGCATACCCGTCATTTTGATTTCAACGGTGGGTTCTGCGTGGTCCAGGCCGAGGGATCCGGTTCGCCGGATCAAAACGTTGGTGATGCCCCGCTCGTTCAGAATCTCGTTGAAGGTTCGGAGAACGTTTTTGGCTCCGGAAGCGATGCCGCTGCTACCCATGCCGATAAGAATTTCAATTTTATCTTCATTGCCCTTCCGGTAATGAAGTTCCAGTCGTTTTTTTTCACGGAGCTCATTGATTGCATCAAGGGGTGTCTGTCCCATATTTCTATTTCCTCATATCTGAAAATGCCTTCTGAAAATTGAGAAAGGAGGCATCAGTTAACGGGAGTTTTACTGTGAAATCTGGATATGGCTTCGGCCAGATCGTCGGGCTGTACCACCCCGAATACCTCGTCATTTATGGTCATGACAGGGGACAGACCGCAGCACCCGATGCAGCGAACGGCTTCAACGGAGAATTCGCCATCGTCTGTGGTTTCCTTTACTCCTACGCCAAGGAGGTTCTCCACTTCATTCAGCAAACCCTGGGCGCCTTTCAGATAGCATGCTGTGCCTGTGCAGACAGCCAGGGTGTTTCGTCCTGGTTTTTCCTGTTTGAAGTAATGATAAAAAGTAAGAACACCATATATCTTAGCCAGTGGGACTTCAATATACCGACTCAGTTCAATGGCTATGGCCTTTGGCACATATCCGAACTCCTGCTGGATCCGGTGGAGAATCATGATGAGATTCCCCCGTTTTTCTTTCCACACATCAATAAAGGTTAGAAGCTCATCAGACAGTTTTAGCTCCTGCTGCATTTCCATGGTTTTTTCTCCCTTGGTCTGGGTCATGGTTTACACGGCAACGTAGGATTTCCTACTGAGACAACGGCCCTACCCTATACCGTACTTGACGGAGGATTCAATAAAAAAATGTTAAGAAAAGATCGTATCTATAAAAATAAATACAATTGTCTTTTTGGTAAACGCCGTTATTGTGTGCTCTGTCAATAAACTATAGCCAGAAAAAACTGACGGGACAAAAAAAAATATTGTGGTGCAGCAATAAAATCATTTTTAAAAAATATCGAAAAGTGGGTAAGGTATCGGTAAGAAAAAGATTCACCCAATGGAAGCCGGCAAGTTCGTTCTCAGGCAGAGGGGGAAGAAGTGGGTATTGAAACAGTGTTAAAGTATGAGGCCCATGCTTTAAGTGATACAGAGACCCTGAAAGCGGCAGCTGCTTTCCTCCATGCCCATGGAATTGAAATGGCTCCTGTTGTGGATGAAGCGCAAACTCTTTCAGGTTTTTTTTCCAGAGAAGATATTGTACGGGCCATCCGGTATGACATTCCTTTTGATACAGAGATTGGAAAAATCATTACATGGAACAAGGGGCTGAAAAACGGTGATGGTACACCCTATGATATTCCGGGTGGGGCCTCTCCCTCTGGACTTATGGATGCCATAGTGAATGCTTCGGGTAGCATGGTGATTGTCACGGATCCTGATTTAACTATACGATTTGTCAGCAGATCAGCAGAAATAGCTCTCAAAACAGAAAGCCAAGTTCTGCTTGGGCAGAAATTGTCAGTTTTCCTGAATCAGACCGATATCTCTGGAGATTGCAGCCGCAGGGTAAAGGGTGGTACATACAAAATAGATGTGGGTGAAAGGTCTTATATTCCGAGGCGTTGCGCCATAGAGCATGAGGGGCGTATTCTTGGTTTTTTGGTCCGGTTTAAGGAAGTTCTTCGTCCGGAGCCAGTGTCTGGTGAGCTGGCGTCGGCAAAGGAGTTGAACAGGGAACTGCATGCAATTATAGAGTCCTCTTCGGATGGCATTTATGTTTGTGACGGCGAGGCCAATGTTCTCCGAATCAACAGGGCTTACCGGGAAATAACCGAACTGGATACTTCCGATTTCTATGGTAGAAATATGAGAGATCTGGTCAAAGAAGGTATCTACTCAGAGTCTGTGACCCTGAAAGTTCTGGAAAACAGTACGCCCGTGAGCATCGTTCAGAAAACAAGTACGGGAAAATCCCTTCTCGCAACGGGTAACCCCATTTTTAATGATGATGGAAGTGTTTTTCGCGTTGTGACCAGTGTGAGAGATATCACGGAATTGTACTCCCTCCAGCTTCGCCTTGAGGAGACCCGCAGAATTTCAGAACAATACATGAAAGAGCTGCAGAATCTGCGTGTAAAAAGGGTGAGAAATGTGGAGGGCATGGTCATCGGTTCGGATGAAATGGAAAAAGTGGTGGAAATGGCCATGCGATTTGCGGGCATCAACGCAACGGTGCTCATAACCGGTGAGTCGGGAACGGGCAAGGAAATGGTTGCCGATATCATCCATAAGCATAGTGAAAGGGCAGACAGACCCTGCGTTAAGGTAAACTGTGGGGCCATACCCAAAGATCTCATGGAGTCAGAATTCTTCGGATATGAAGAAGGCGCTTTTACGGGAGCACGGAAAGGCGGGCGGGCCGGATATTTTTCCATGGCTGAGGGAGGAACTCTTTTTCTGGATGAGATTGGTGAGCTGCCCTATGACCTGCAGGCAAAACTTTTGAGAATTCTGCAGCACAGGGAGCTGATGCGCATAGGGGGCCGAACGTCCAGTAAAGTCGATGTGCGCATCATCGCTGCCACCAATAAAGATCTGGAAGCCATGGTTGCGGAAAAAAGTTTTCGGGAAGATCTTTATTACAGAATCAATGTTTTTCCTCTGCACATTCCAACCCTGCGGGAAAGACCCGCTGACATACAGTTTCTGGCGGCCCATTTTTTGCGTTTTTTCAATAAAAACTATGGAACGCAGAAACGGCTTTCTCCGGATGTGCTGGATCATTTTGAGCGTTATTCCTGGCCCGGTAATATCCGGGAACTTCAGAATCTTATTGAGAGACTGGTTGTGATTGCACCGGACGATCTGATTACAGCCAAAGATCTGCCCTGTTGTTTCTCTGAACCTTGTGGGGCTGCGTCCGCCGATATTGCCGTAAAAGGACTGATGCCCCTTAAGGAAGCTCTGGAGTCAGTGGAAAAGCAGTTGATACGAATGGCCTATGATCATTTTGCCACTACCCGAGATATGGCAGAATATTTGCGCATCAGTGCGGCTTCCGTAGTGCGTAAGGCGGCTAAGTACGGGATCAGAAAAAAATGAGTGGCCTGAGTGCGGCTTCGGCCTTTGATAAGTTCCCCTAGGGGGAAATGTTTGTTTTGTTTTTGAAACGTGTTTCGTTTTTGCAACGGGCGGAAAGACTATGGTAGGATTCATACCTCAGTAAGCCGTGCTACCTTGCATGCCGTTTTTTTGCTGTCCTCATCCATGGGCTGGATGGGGTTTTTTTTTTGCGTTGTACCGGTCCTGTTTCTTTTTTGAAACAGGACTTTTTTTTCAGAAGACCGAAGAAGAAACCGACAGGTGTGGTTGTTTTGTTTTTTATCACTTTGGTTTCAGGGTCTTAGGCGTTATTCCGCCGGTGGTGTTTTGCCTGGTTTTTCATTGAACGATGGTGGCACGTTCAGTGCAATTTATGATTGTAATCAAGCAAAACAGACAGATAGGTCTCTGTCACCCACCCCAGCTAAGGAGGTTAGGAATGAAAACAGGAATAGAATATGAAGACAGTTTGAGAAAGCTCAACCTTCAGGTTTTTCTTTTTGGAAAAAAGGTTGCCAATGTTGTGGATGATCCCATTATCCGGCCGTCCATGAATGCGGTAAAGCTTACCTATGAGCTTGCAGAAAAGCCGGAATATGAAGATCTCATGACCGTGAGCTCCCATCTGACCGGGAAAAAAATCAATCGTTTTACCCATATCCACCAGACAACAGAAGATCTGGTGAAAAAAACCAAGATGGAAAGGCTTCTGGGCGCTAAATCCGGGTGCTGTTTTCAGCGCTGTGTGGGTATGGATGCGCTGAATGCGCTGTCTATCACCACGTACAATATCGATAAAAAATATGGCTCGGATTATAACCGCCGCTTTCTCCGATACCTGGAGTATGTACAGGAAGAGGATCTTGTTTGCGATGGCGCCATGACCGATCCTAAGGGAGACAGAAGCCTTCCGCCCCACCAGCAGGCAGATCCGGACCTGTTTCTGCGTGTTGTGGAGGAAAGGGAAGACGGTATGGTTGTGAGGGGGGCCAAGGCGCATCAGACCGGTGCCCTCAATTCCCACGAGATCATTGTTATGCCTACCATTTCCATGGGAGAGAAAGACAAGGACTATGCCGTATCCTTTGCTCTGCCATCGGACGCACAGGGAATTACCTATATTTACGGCCGCCAGTCCTGCGATACCAGAAAACTGGAAAAGGGTACCATTGACAGAGGCAACCAATGTTATGGCGGACATGAGGCGCTGGTAGTTTTTGATGATGTGTTTGTGCCGTGGGACAGGGTTTTTCTTTTTAAAGAATTTGAGTTTGCCGGTGAGCTTGTGGAAAACTTTGCTTCCTACCACAGGCAGAGCTATGCCTGCAAGGTGGGGGTTGGGGATGTTCTCATCGGGGCCTCCCAGGTAGCAGCTGAATATAATGGAGTGCATAAGGTCTCTCATATCAAAGATAAAATCATTGAAATGAATCATCTGAATGAAACCCTGTTCTGCGGATCCCTGGCCTGTGCCTGTGAAGGGAGCCGTCAGCCTTCAGGAACCTATCTGGTCAATACTTTGCTCGCCAATGTCTGTAAGCAGAATGTGACTCGATTTCCATATGAAATTGCAAGACTTGCTCAGGATATTGCCGGAGGTCTCATGGTGACCATGCCGGCGGAAGATGATTTTAACTCTCCGGATGTGGGACATTGGCTCCGTAAATACTATGCAGCAAGCTCTTCCGCAAGTGTAGAGAACCGCATGAGGATTCTGAGGCTGATTGAAAATATTACCCTTGGTACGGCCGCTGTTGGATATCTCACGGAATCCATGCATGGAGCCGGTTCCCCTCAGGCACAGAGAATCATGATCGCCAGACAGGTCAACATGGACGAAAAGAAGAAAACAGCTAAACATCTTTGCGGTATCGTGGAGTAAAGAGACTGTGAGGATTGGAGTCAAGTTCTGTGGCGGTTGCCATCCCGTTGTGGACAGAGTCGCCATAGCAGCAGAAGTGATCAAAGTCATGGAACCTCTGGCAGCCATTGTTCCGTACGGGGATGCAGAAGCAGATCTGGTTCTTGTTTTTGTAGGATGTCCAGCGGCATGCCCGGATGTGAGGGGCATTGCTGATGAAAAACTACGGTATATAGGTAGCTACGAAGATGCGGATCTTTTTTTGCGTGCATTGAAAAAATTGTTCCCTGATCCGGAATCTGGCCGCTGAATGCTGCGCTTTCATGGGAAAGAAGGTGTGTTCTATGCAATGGATGAATGAATATCAAAAAAAACTCTGCACCGCGGAAGAAGCCGTGCGGCATATTTGCTCCGGCAATCGGGTCGTGCTGGGGCATGCCGCTGGAGAACCCTGCTTGCTTGTGGATGCCATGGTCCGGAATGCAGGGGCTTTTGAGAATGTGGAAGTTGTGCACATGGTTGCCCTGGGAAAAGGTGCGTACTGTCTTCCGCAATATGAGGGTGTATTCAGGCATAATTCCCTGTTTGCGGGAGGCAATACGAGACCGGCCATTCATGAGGGGAGGGCCGTGTTTACCCCCTGTCATTTTAGCAGAATCCCGGATCTCTTTTCCAAAGAGATCCTGCCGGTGGATGTTGCCCTCATCAAGGTTTCTGTTCCGGATGAGCATGGATTCTGTTCGTTCGGGGTTTCAGTTGATTACACCAAGGCCGCGGCAGAAAATGCAAAAACGGTGATTGCCGAGGTGTC
The DNA here is from genome assembly GCF_026155325.1 of Desulfobotulus pelophilus. NCBI lineage: Bacteria > Pseudomonadati > Thermodesulfobacteriota > Desulfobacteria > Desulfobacterales > Desulfobacteraceae > Desulfobotulus > Desulfobotulus pelophilus. The sequence goes on from NZ_JAPFPW010000011.1 coordinate 17,871, forward strand.
ATCCCGCATGCCGAGGACCTTGGGAGATTCCTTTATTCATATATCCGACATTGATTTTTGTGTGGAAAGTGATGAGGGACCCATTCTGCTCAAGCCCCCCGTGCTGACGGATAAAGATGAGAAAATTGGAAAGTATATTGCTGGTCTGATTCAGGATGGTGACTGCCTGCAGTTGGGAATCGGGGCTGTTCCCGATGCTATCCTCGGTTTTCTGAAAGACAAAAAAGATCTTGGCATTCATAGCGAGATGATCTCTGACGGAGTGGTGGATCTTGTGAACTGCGGTGTTATTAACGGGGCCATGAAAAATTGTCACAGAGGTCGGATGGTTGTCACCTTTCTGATGGGTACAGAAAAACTTTATGATTTTATCAATAACAATCCATCTATTGAGATGCATCCCGTTAACTATACAAATGATCCTGCAGTCATAGCTAAAAACGACAATATGGTTTCTGTGAATTCTGCGCTGCAGGCAGATCTTACGGGACAGGTTGTGGCCGATACCTTGGGATACAGGCAGTACAGCGGAACCGGAGGGCAGCTGGATTTTATCCGGGGCGCTGCCAGCTCGAAAAACGGGCGTTCCATTTTGGCGTTTCATTCAACGGCGTCCAAGGGAAAGATTTCCAGAATTGTGGCGCATATTGATGAGGGGGCCAGTGTCACCACTCCACGGGCCGATACCCACTTCATCGTTACGGAGTACGGAGTCGCGGATCTGCGAGGTAAATCCGTGCCGGAAAGGGCAAGAGCTCTGATTTCCATAGCGCACCCGGCATTTCGTGATCAATTGAAAAAAGAATTCCATGAGATTTACAATATAAAACTGAACCCATCCTAGAAGGTCTACTTATTCGTTCTGTATAGCATATAGGTTTTATATTCAGTTCTTTATTGGCAAGGATGCAAGGTGATTTACAACCTGATGGGTAGAATTGCCGCATGAATCAAATAAAGGAGCATCGTATGGCTATCAGAAAAAATAGAGAAACGGGTGAGGTTCAACCAGGTGTGCCATTGGGACCTCTGACCCTGCGTCTGCCATTTGTCCACTATCGCTTTGAATGGGCTGATTACATCCAGGGGCTGATGATGTGTGCCGTTTGTCTGGGTATTATTCCCATATTGACGGGTAAGCTGGGAATGAGTTTTGAGGTGGCCCTTGCCATTGTCATTCTTAACGGAACCCTCTATCTGGCCCATGTTACATTCGGAGATCCTGTTGTTCCGGGATGGATTACCCCTGCTATTCCACTGATCATCGTCTATGTTGAGGGGTTTAACATGGGCGTGGAAAGAATGCAGGCTCTGATCGCTTTCCAGATGCTTTTTGGCGTTTTCTGTATCGTACTAGGCGCAACAGGTCTGGCAAGAAAGTTTATTCGTCTGATCCCTAATGCTGTGCAGTCGGCAGTTCTGATGGGGGCAGGTTTTGCTGCGGTGATGCTTATTTTTAAACCGGGTGAAGGGATCCGTACATTTGATTCCATCCCATGGACAATTACTATCTGTGTGGGGCTTGCCTTTTATCTTTTGTTTTCTGAGAGTTTTAAATCATTTAAAAAAAAGCATCGATGGGCTTACTATCTTGGTAACCTGGGTATGATGCCAGCTCTGGTTTTAGCTGTTTTTATCGGTCCTATGACAGGAGAAATCCCATGGCCCGACTATTCGGGGGTCGGTTTGCTGTCAAAACCTGACTTTGTGACTATGATTAAAGATTTCACAATGCTGGGTGCTATCCCTTTTCCTACCTTTGAAATGTTTCTTGCCTCTGTCCCCCTGGTGTTGAGTGCTTATATAGTTGTTTTTGGAGATGTTATTCAAAGTCAGGCCCTTCTTGACGATGCCCAGAAATACCGGCCTGATGAGAAAATTGATTATGATCCTAACAGATCTCACATCATATTCGGTGGTCGTAATGTTTTTATGTGTATCTTTGGTCCTGATATCTCCATGTGCGGACCATTATGGGCAGCTATGCAGGTTGTCGTCTGCGAGCGTTACAAAAACGGTCCGGAAGCTATGGAGTCCATTAATGGCGGTGCCGGTGCCTTTCGATGGGGGACATGGACGGGGTATTTTCTTGCCCCTATCGTTGCCACTGTGAAACCTATATTGGGAATTGCCCTTGCCTCGACTATGCTTATACAGGGGTATGTCAGTGTGCGTGTAGGCATTCTGAAGGCAAGAGGATTCAATGATTTAGGCATAGCTGGAGTGGCCGGAGCCATTCTTGCGACACGAGGAGCTGCATGGGGGCTCGGTGCGGCTCTTTTTTTGGTGGTGCTGCAATATGCCGGGCATGCATGGGGCAAGTCATATACAGCTGAAGAGCCCGTTTTCCCGCTCAACTCTCCTGAAGTTATTCAGAAAGAAGTTGAAGAAAATGTCGGAATCGTTTCATCCCGTTCAAAAATAAAGGCTTAGTGATTATTCTATTGTCAGTGTATGCTCCGGCGGATGGATTAGGGTTGGGATGTCGTGTGGAGTTTTGGGTGCTTTTTTGAGTCGCCTTAGGTCTGAGTAAAGTGGTTGGCTTTCATTGATTTGTAAATGTATCACAGCAGAACAATCCGCCGGAGCTGCTAATTGAAGGAGGAAAATTGTGGCCTATTTTGAAAGCAAAAATTCGACAGGCAGAGAACATTCCATTGCAAAATATGTTGTTTTGTTTCTTGCTGGAAGCTTAACCTTATCTGCTAATATGATTTTTTTTTCTAAAAATGATGAAATAGATTTTTTATCTCTGATGATCATCGTTGGCGTAATAGGTTGTTTGATTGTATCCATATCACGAAAAGTAAATCCTCTTGCCTGGAAGAAACTTTTAGATAAAAAAGGCTACGAGCTGAGTTGCTCACAGATGAATCAGGTGACTCAAACTCTGAAAGCCTTAGATGATTCCTACTTTATTTTTAGTAACTTTACCCTTGAATTGTTTCAGGTTGATCATCTTGTTATCTCTGATAAAGGTTTTTTTGTTATTGCAAGAATACCGTTTCAAGGAGATATTCAAATAACGAACGGCAGGCTTTTAGCCGGATCGAAAAATCTAGACCGAATGGCTTCACGGGTCTGGCAGGTATCTCATATGATTAACAAGATAGTCATGAAAGGTTACGAGGACTGTGATGTCATGCCTGTTCCAGTTTTGGTAGCTACCGATTCCGTTACGATATGTGTTCGAGAATTCAACGGCATTGCAGTACTGCCAATTTGTGCTCTAAAGGATTTTATAGTGGGAACGACTACTAATGCTATGGATAAGAGTTTTGCTGAAAGTTTTGCTTTCTATATAAAAAAAAGATACATGTAACCGTCAGCTTGCTATTCCTGCCTCCCTTGTCAGAAGGCATTAAGCTGAAAATTAAATTGATAGTTTAGCAACCCTGCCATTATTGCCCACCTGATTTGATCGCTGAATAAATACTTCCATAGTCTTGAAAATTAAATTATTAAAAAATTCGGATAAACATTTTCTGTTTGATTTTGTATGGATGGCAGGCTTATGCCAATAATTTATGCAATAATAAAAGAAAGACAAGGAATGTCGGCTCGAACAGTTATTTTGACAAAACGGTTTCTCCCCTTTTTTCTCACCCAGGCCAGCGGCGCATTAAATGATAATATATTTAAAAACAGTCTGATGCTCCTGCTTGCCTTCACGGCTTCCGCTGCCATTCCATGGGATACGGATTTTACCATGAATCTTGCGGCGGCTCTGTTCATCCTTCCCTTTCTGCTCTTTTCGGCAACAGCAGGCAGCCTGGCGGATGCTGTATGTAAAACCCGTCTGATACGGGCGCTGAAGCTCACGGAAATGGCTCTCATGGTCGTGGCAGCCTTTGCGTTTTATACAGAACGGTATTTTCTGCTTTTAGGTCTTCTTTTCCTTATGGGAACCCAGTCCGCCTTTTTCGGACCGGTCAAGTATGCCATCTTACCCCAGTTACTGAAAGACAAGGAACTGCTGGCCGGCAATGCCTGGGTGGAGATGGGTACCTTTCTAGCCATCCTTGCGGGCACCATAATGGGAGGTCTTCTTGTTGGTTTTTCACAGGCGGCCCTGTGGATAGGCTTGCTGATCGTGTTTTTTTCTTTTTTAGGGTATTGGATCAGCAGACAGATACCCCTTGTGGGCAGGATGGGGCCGGCCGGGTCTTTCCAGTTCTCGCCTGTTTCACAGACCTTTGAAATTGTCCGCATCAGTTATGCAAACCGTACCCTCTATCTTTCCATCATGGCCATCAGCTGGTTCTGGTTTCTCGGTGCAAGCTATCTCACACAGTTTCCCAATTACACCAAAACTGTGCTGATGGGTGACAATACGGTTGTTACGGCTCTGCTGGTAGCCTTTTCCGTGGGTGTCGGGATTGGTTCCATGCTTTGTGAACGTCTGTCCGGTGACAGAATTGAACTGGGGATTGTTCCCATGGGGTCTCTGGGGATTACGGCGGGTGGCATTGCTCTTTTTCTGGCCGTACCGGCAGCTGCCGGTAAAGAGATCATTGGTTTTATGGATTTTCTTGCGCAGCCGGCCGGTGTGGGGGTTTTGGTGTCGCTGACTCTTATCGGTATATCCGGAGGGCTGTTCATTGTACCCCTGTACGCCCTTCTTCAGAAACGGGCCGAGCCGGAGCAGCGCGCCAGAATGATTGCTGCCAACAATATTTTCAATGCCCTTTTTATGGTAGGCAGTGCCTTTGCGGGGATGCTTTTTCTGACTTTATTTAAGTTGAGTATCCCGCACTATTTTTTGATTCTGGCTATTATGAATGGCGTTGTTGCCGTTTATGTATATGGACAGGTTCCGGAATTCATGCTGCGTTTTGCGGTTTATCTTCTGACCCATACCATGTATCGTGTTCGCAGTGAAGGGCTGAGTCATATTCCCGATGAAGGCGGAGTCGTGCTGGTGGCAAACCACGTAAGTTATGTGGACGCTCTTCTGATTGCCGGTGCCTGCAGGCGGCCTGTGCGTTTTGTGATGGAAAAGGCTATTTATGACCTTCCAGGGCTGAATATTTTGTTCCGCGCTGCCAGAACCATTCCCATCTGCAGTCAGAAAAAGAACCCAGAGGTATTTGAAAATGCTTTTGCCAGTGTGGCCGCAGAGTTGAAGGAAGGGAATGTTGTATGCATTTTCCCGGAAGGTCGACTGACACGGGATGGGAACATGAATCCCTTTCGTCCTGGTATTGGACGGATTCTTACGGATACCCCTGTACCTGTGGTTCCTGTGGCTTTACAGGGGCTTTGGGGCTCTTTTTTCAGTCATCAAGGAAAGGGCGCCATGAAATTTAAAGGAAGGTTTCGTTCAAGGGTGCGTCTTGTGGCAGGTCCGGCTCTCAGCCATGAAACCGCCAGTGCAGAAATTTTGGAAAAAGCAGTGAGAGACTTGAGGGGAACGGGCGTTTAGTGGGAAAGAGAAACCGGGCGGTTTTGAGGCCGCCACGGTTTTTGCGTAATGGTTAAAGGGGTATGATCAGGTCACGCATTTTAGTCTTGGCTAAAAAATATTTGACATAAAAACTTGTTGTGGTGTAAAGAGCCTCTGTGGTTGATGATTCTGAAATCCGGAGGTGAATTTTTATGAGAGCCAGTGAAGTTCAGGGGGCTGTGGAAACCTTGGTCCGTGCAGGGCAGCCCATTTATATATGGGGACCGCCCGGTGTGGGCAAAAGTGATGTGGTGCGTCAGGCTGCTGCCAGCCTTAATCGTCAAGTTGTTGATATTAGAGCGCTTTTGCTGGACCCTGTGGATCTGAGGGGGTTGCCCCGTATAGGAGAAGATGGCCGCACATCCTGGTCGACCCCGGATTTTTTACCCCAGTCCGGTAATGGAATCCTGTTCCTTGATGAGCTGAATGCCGCCCCTCCTCTTGTACAGGCAGCCTGTTATCAGCTGGTGCTGGATCGTCGCATAGGAGATTACCATCTCCCCCGGGGTTGGTCTGTCGTTGCAGCCGGGAACCGAGAGACAGACAGATCCGTTACGCACCGTATGCCCTCTGCGCTGGCCAACCGTTTTACCCATATTGATTTTGAAGTGCGTCTGGAAGACTGGATTAGCTGGGCACTGCAGGAAGGGATGGCTCCGGAAGTAATTGCCTTCCTTCGTTTCAGGCCAAGATTGATTCATGATTTTGATCCTGCCCGTAATGATAAGGCCTTTCCTACACCGAGATCATGGTCGTTTGTTTCAAAAATTCTGGAGGTTGCAGAAGATGACGGACTGCTGAAAGAGCTCATTGCCGGTACCGTAGGTCCCGGAGCTGCGGCGGAGTTCATGGGTTTTCTGTCTGCCTGCCGTGAGCTTCCAACCGCTGAGATCCTTTTGGCTGATCCGGCGGGTTGGCGTCTTCCTTCCGATGACCCAGCTTTGCTGTACGCCCTATGTGAACTTCTTGCCAGTCACGCTTCACCGGAGAGTTTTGGTGCCATCACACAGATTGCCGCCGATATGCCCGCGGAGTTCAGTGTCCTTCTGATACGGGATGCAGTGAGAAAAGACGCCTCCCTTGTGGAAACACCTGAGTTTCTGGATTGGGCTGAAAACCACGCGGAGATTCTTGTCTGATGGAGTCACCTCTGAATAAAACTGCTTCAGCCATATTCCTGATACGTAAGGCCAGAGCCCAGCTTCTGCTGGAATACCCTTTTTTCGGTACGGTAGCCATGGGACTGCAGCCCCTGGCTGACCCGGATGCACCCACAGCCTGGACCGATGGGGTTGTGCTGGGATACCGGCCGGAATGGATTCGTGCCTTACCCTTTGACACCCTGAAAGGGATGGTGGGGCACCTTGTTCTTCATGCGGCCCTGGGGCACAACAGCCGCAGGCAGGGTAGGGATCCTTCTCTATGGAACATGGCATGTGATCATACCATCAACTGGATGCTGCTGGAGGCTGGCCTGAAACTCCCGGAAGGCTATCTGGACAACCCTGAGTTCCGCTTTTTGTCGGCGGAGATTGTCTACGAGCGCATTCTGAGTCGGCAGGATGATCAGGAAGGTAAGGGCCGTGGGGATTCCGGAACCGGAGAGCAGGGTGACGGACGTGAGATGAATGGTGCTGGAGCGGATGGAGAAAAAATCCCGGGTGACGGTGACAAGGCCGGCAATTCTGTTCAGGGAAAATCCGGATCCGATGGACCCGGTGCGGGTGCCATGGCCGATTATCATTTCAGAGAGTCGGACAGCGACGATACAGGGGGCGGAGATCCCGGTGGAACAGGAGAAGTCAGGGACAGCTTGAATCCGGGAGAAGGCTCGGATGGTGAGCCTGATGCGGGAGGACTGGAGGCCCTTGTGGCCAAGGCACTTCTGTCTCGCCGCGATTGCGGTCGCCTGCCGGTACGTTTGGAGCGTGAGGTTCGTAAAACCCTTGAACCGGGCATGGACTGGCGTATGCTGCTTTCTCGTTTTATTGACCTGAGTGCAAGAAATGATTATGCATGGTCGCCTCCTAACCGCCGTTACCTCCATCAGGGTATCTATCTGCCGTCGGTGAGAAGTGAGGAGGCTGATTGCATTGTGATTGTGGTGGATACTTCCGGCAGTATATCCGCTGGGGAACTGGATAGCTTCTGCTCGGAAGTGTCTGCCATCCTTACGGCTTTTTCTGGTGAAATCCTTGTTATGGGCTGTGATGCGGATGTCGGGAGCGTTTTCCGGCTCTCCCGTTCGGACCTTCCCGTGCATCCGGTTTTTTTTGGAGGGGGTGGAACGGATTTCAGAGCTCCTTTCCGCTGGCTGGAAAAGGAGGGTATTGCTCCCCGATGCCTGGTTTATCTTACGGATCTTGCCTGCAGCCATTATCCACCGGAACCTTTCTTTCCTGTCCTGTGGGCTGTATGCGGTGAAGGGGGGGAAGCAGCTCCTCCGTTTGGTGACATGCTGCACATGGGGATGGCGTGAAGGTGCTGATCGGGCCAGAACGGTCTCTTTCCAGAAGGTTGTATTGTTACAGGCTTTTATTCCCGGCAAAAGGGTAATGCGGGCTCTTTTTGTATAGGGTGAAGACCAGCCACAATGGCAGGCTGTGAGGGCAATGTAGAGGTATGGTTGCCGAACGGCTTTGGGTGCAGTGTGACATGGAAATCAGGGACATCTTTCCTGACAGAGGAGGTAGGATGGAAATCTGCTGGAAGATAGAGAAAAAGCGGGGTAATTATCGGCCTGTGCTGAGCTGGGTCATTACCCTGGAACCAGCTGAAAAAGAACTTGCCATGGCTCCGGTGGCTGTAGATACGGGAATCCCCATGCCCCATGATTACTGGGAAAGTCACTGCTATCCGGATAAAAATGAGAGAAGAGGGTTGCCTGCAAGGGGTGCGTGGGAGGTGATTACACCATCCCATAAAGCAGCCAGATCTGAAGGACGCATGGTACTGCCATGGAGAAAAGATAACCTTTACCCTGAGGTGGAGGAGGGCTTCAGCCGGGTGCGGGCGGTCATGGAGAAGGCTCTGACCCGTGCAGCCGTCAGTCTGCCCATGAATGATGAGGGCAAAATGGAGCTTCGCAATATGGCTAAAAAAAGGCTGGCGGCCGGGTTAACGGCGGATCGTATGCTGAGTGGCGTCATCCAGAAGGTCGCCTGAGTATTCTGATATGGCTTTTAGGCCATCCAGAAATGCAGGCATAAACTGCGCATAACAGCAGACCGGGAATTTCCGGGCTGCTGTTGTTTTTTACCCTGATTGTGACGAGTATTTAGATGCTTTTCAACAAGAGCACTATTTCATAGGTATGATATTCCATGGCCTCCAGCAGATTCAGCTGCTTTTCCTGAAGGGAAACCATTGTTTCAAAAGAATTCATGGCTTTTTTCAGGTCTCTGTTGGCAACATGGCGAATATAACGCCGGGTTTCACGCAGGATGCTGCCAGCCGTATAATCGGCGGCTTTCCCATCCTTACTGAGCTGGCGGATTGAATTTTTAAAAGCGATGTATTCATCTCCGCTCATTTCCCGGGCATCGCTGGCAAGAATTGCCAGCAGCTCCCTGCGGATTTCATGCAGATGTTTTTCCACATCCGATGCAAGGAGATAGGCCTGTCTGGAGTTATCAATAAAGGCTTTTTTCAGTAGGATCTGTTTTTCAACCGCAGTGATGACCCGTCCGCCTTTTTCTCGGGAATTTTCCCATCGTTCCCTGCGGGACAGGGCATGTTCTTCTTCCTCAGCGATCATATCAGTAATGGCGCCGTTGAGGGCAGGGTCCACAATATTGTGGCCATCGGAACATGATTTCTGGTCATCCATGCCGCTGGTCAGCATTTCCAGGATGTCGGCTATTTCCTGTTCCATTGCGGCCAGACTGTCTGTCTGCGTACTGTGTGCAGGTAGACAGAGTAAAAAAAATATTCCTGCCAGAAGGGCTGAGCGGTTTATTTTTTTCATTCCAACCTCCCATAAAGGTAGTGTGCAAGTTAGTTTATGCCTAACAGGAAAGAGGACGAAATGGAAGAAATATTTTCAATGGTTTGTTTAAACATTGTTTTGTTCCGTCAACCCATGACGCTAGCACTGTTCACAGAGGTGGCCGGGAGTATAAAGCAGCGAATGAAAGATCCGGAAGGATGCACGGGGCTCTGGCTGCGGAACGGCCGGATAGCCGGGCCGTTCCGCCAGGGATCATGCTTTTATGCTGTTACGGTAGTATACGATGTCTTCCACAGTGAGTACGGGGAAGCCGTATGTTTCACTAAAAGTCAGAATTTCTGGCATGCGGGCCATGGTTCCGTCAGGATTGGTCAACTCACAGAGAACACCGCAGGGTTTTAGCCCGGCCAGCTGCATGAGGTCAATGGTGGATTCCGTGTGCCCTCTCCGCTCCAGCACACCGCCGGGGCGGGCGCGGAGCGGAAAAATGTGGCCGGGCCGGTTCAGGTCCCCGGGTTTCGCATTATCTGCGGAGGCGGCCTGAACGGTTCTGACCCGATCCGATGCGGAAACACCTGTGGTGACACCTTCTGCGGCCTCAATGGACACGGTGAAGGCCGTCTGGTACCGGCTGGAATTACTCGCCACCATGGGTGGCAGCTCCAGAGACCGCGCTTTTTTATCCGTGAGACAGAGGCAGACAATGCCACTGCATTCACGTATGAGAAGGGCCATCTGGCTGGATGTGAGGGTTTCCGCAGGGAAGATGAGATCGCCTTCATTTTCACGATCTTCATCATCGGTCACCAGAACACCGCTTCCGCTCTGGATGGAAAGAATGGCGTTTCGGACACGTTCCACAGGATCGCCGAAACGGGTGGAAAGGTTCTGATTCATGGTAAGAAACTCCTTTTATATCTGTCAGGTTACCAGAATCAGGGCACAGAAAAAGACAGCCACGCAAGGCGTAAAACAGCCAAGACAGACAACCAGTCTGCGCAGGCAGGACTGCCTTATTCTCTTTCATCCGGACTGTTACCGTCGGCTCCGGCCTTTCACCGGATCTGCTGACCCCCTTCGGGCTGAAGGAGCGCTCGCGGGCTCTCCGGCATAGCCGGAATACCGCCGGTGGGGATTTCCACCCCGCCCTGAGAATAAGCAGGCTAAGACAAGTCTCTTTTGTCCTTTCTGTCAAGAAGAAAATGCCCGCAGCAGTGCGCTCCTTCCGCTCACGGTCATAGTGACATGGGCCATAGTTTTCAACGCTGTTCCATGGCTTCTCTCACGGCACCTCCCAGCCGGGCCATGCCAGTATCAATACCGGCCTTATCCACGCATGAAAAGTTGAGGCGCAGGGTAGAAACATGCTTACGGCTGGCATAGAAGGGGTCTCCGGGTACAAAAGCCACTTTTTTGTCGATGGCCCTGTGGAAAAGAGACATGGCGGAAAGGTCTGATGGCAGGGTCATCCACAGAAACATTCCGCCTTCGGGTCGGGTAAACTGAACACCTTCCGGAAAGTACTGCTCCACGCCCCGGATCATGGCAAGGCGCTGTTGATTGTACACATCCGTAATGGTGCTGATGTGTCCATCAAGGTCGTTGTCCTGCAGAAACTGCCGGATAATGAGTTGGCCGAGATACTGGGTGTGCAGATCGCTTGCCTGTTTAGCTACAATGAGCTTTTCCATGATGAGATCCGGAGCCACTATCCATCCGATGCGGAGACCCGGCGCAACGATCTTTGAAAAAGAACCCAGCATGACTGTCTGATCCGGCAGGCGCTTTGCAAAAGACGTTTTGTCCTTACCCGTAAACCGGAGTTCCCCGTAAGGATCGTCTTCGATCAGCAGTGTGTCGGATCGCTCGAGGACCGCTGCAAGGGCATCCCGGCCTGCTTCGGAATAGGTGATGCCAGACGGGTTCTGAAAGTTCGGTACGGTATAGAGAATTCTGGGTTTCTTTTGTTGGAGAATGGACTGCAGCCGTTCCGTATCCATTCCTTCCTCGGATATGGGGACAGGATGAAAACTTGCCCTGTAAACGGAAAAAGCCTGAATGGCTCCCAGATAGCCCGGTTCTTCAATGACAACGCCATCTCCATCATTCAGAAGAATTTTACCCATCAAATCCAGTCCCTGCTGGGAGCCGCTGGTGATGAGAATGTTGTCTACTTTTATATCCAGCCCTTTTTTTTCTTTATAACGGCTTGCAATCATTTCCCGCAGAATCAGATCTCCTTCAGAGTTAGCGTACTGAAGGGCTTCTCTGCCCGCTGTTTCAAAAACTTTATTGCTTGCGTTCTGCAGTGCTTCCACTGGAAAGAAGTTTCGGTTGGGAAGCCCGCCCGCAAAGGATATGATTTGTGGATCAATGGCAACTTTAAGGATTTCACGGATAAAAGATCTGGGTACGTCGGAAATGCGGTCGGAAAAGGGGATGGTCATGGCAAGTCTCCTGACTGAAAGTTTCCTGCGAGGATTTGGGAAGGCATCTGTCGTTTCGGAGGGCAGATGGTTGTTCGTGCTGCTGAGCAGAATTGCCTATCTGACTTTCTGTTGGAATGCAAGCCCGCATAGCTTTTTAAAAATGCCGGGAAAAAGTGAAGGCAAAACCAAAGACTTCTCCATCCGCATCAAAGCTTGCCATGGCATGGGGAAGACCATACCCATCGGGCATGTCATAGGACTCATTCAGTGCTTCTGAATTACCCCTGATATGCCTCTGATTGATGATGCGGGTCCATGTTACGGCCATATCCATAATCCAGCCGGGTGCAAAGGCATATCCGGCCCCCGCAGACCATGTTTCCTTGTCCGCATCCGGCCAGATGAAATCCATGGAAGCATCCGGAATGGGCGAAGGGTCTGTGTAAAACCCGCAGCGAAGGGCAAGTTTTTCCGTAGTCTGGTATTCAAGGCCGACTCGTACCTGATGAGTATCTTTCCAGTTTCTTGCTATGGCAAGGCTTGTAACGGGAGCAGAATGGCCGGGCAGGGAGAGGCCCGGAGTAAGGTGGGCATCCTGTGTTTCATTGATGCTCCACCGGGTCCAGAGGCCGTCTATTTCAATGGAAAAGCCTGGCAGCCCAGGAGGACGGTATCGGATTCCAGCCTGTACCTGTTCGGGGTGGTCATACTTCAGGCTGACACCGCTAGCCTTCCATCCGTTGGCAAGGAGGTCGCCCTTGAAATCTGTGGATGTCGGTCCGCGCCAGGTAAGTCCCATGCTGAACACTTCTCCGGTGTAGAGAACACCGAGGTTCAGGGATGTATTGAAATCATCGGTCATGGAAGCCCGCATGGAATAGCCCGTTCCTGCCTGAATCCACTGATTCATTACCTTTGATTTTCCGATGGAAATGCCCGCACCCACGCTGATGTTTTTATTCAGGGCAAAGGCGATGGTTGGAGTGACCACTTCCCTGAAATAGTAGGCTCGTGTGGCATTGTAGGCAAGGGGATTGGAAGGGGCATCTTCCCATGAAATTTCAAGGCCCCATGGCACGTAGGCGGCAAAGCCGATGGATATGCTGTCGTTTACGGGCATGGTGGCACCGAAGGCGGGAATGGTAAGGGCTGTGGTCTTGTCCTGATGATTTGTATGGCCCTGCAGATGGGGCCAGGCAGCGGCCTGGGGCAGATCTGCCGCACCGCCTGAAATGCTGAAACGGTTGATATCGATATCCGGCATGAGGAAGTGAACCCCTGCCGCAAGGGTAAGGGTGTCCGACTGAGTGATGCCAGCAGGGTTGTAATAAATGGCAAAGGGATCATCGGCCCTTGCTGCAAAGGCCCCTCCAAGGGCTGTTGCTCTGGCACCGATGCCGTAGGTATCCACCATGCCGGATTTTGCAGCCGGGACACTGAGTAATATACAAATAAGGGATACTGCCATGTGCCTGAAAAGGCCTGACATGAATGCTGTCCTTTCGTTTACTGTTTTCATGTGACAAAATGTCGGGATTGTTGGCAAAGGTCTGACGGCAGGTTCACCATATTGTGAAAAGTCATAAGCGCTCTATGCTTTTCTGCTTACATCTTGAGATATAAGCAAAGCGAGGCGTAGCTTGCCCTTATCCCGATCATTAGGCAATAGGTAAAGAATCTATGGTTAGTATAGGTATAAAGCATATATTTTGGCTGGGATAATGGTGGTATGAGGCTGGGGAGATTGGCATCCACAAGGGAAATAACGTTCAGAACATCAGATGTTTTCAGGTAGGGAAGTATTCTCGCTGAGTGAAAGAAGATGGGTTCTCAGATTGATGTGAGCATTTTTGATGCCGAGTTTGCTGCGGATATTATTCCTGTGAAAATCTACGGTTCCTTTGGAAAGGGACAGGATATCAGCAATCTCTTTGCTGCTCCGTCCATGGCGGACAAGATTGGCGATGCGTATTTCCATTGGTGTGAAGCGGTGATAGGCACTGGAAAGCTGACGCACAAAGGGTGATGCAATGGCATCGAGGTTGCTGATTGCCGTTGTGAGCAGGGCATGTTCCCTTCCTTTTAGACCTGCCCCGGCGAGTTCTTCAAGGTAGGGCAACACCAGTTCCTGAACATTGGCAACCATACTGCGGGCCAGCTCTTCCCTATCGGCTTCCCTCTGGCGGACCAGTACCCTGAGAGCGGTGTTTGTCTCTTCCAGATGACGTGATTTTTGTTCTGTTTTTTTTTTCTGAAGGAGTAGATCCTTTTCCATGCGTACCCGTTCGGAAATGTCACGAATGGATGCCAGAATATGGGGCTTACCCTGGTAAAGAAAACGGATTCCATGGACTTCCACATCCATAAGACTGCCATTTTTTCTGGGGTGACGGCTAAGGGAGAAATAGCGTCCATTGGTACGAACCTGCTGAAGAAATGCCGAAAAAACCGGATGAAAATCTTCTGGGGTCAAGTCCAGGCCGCAGCGGCCAGCGAGTTCTTCTTCCTGATAACCGTATAGTTCTGTTGCAGAAGGATTAAGGGCCACCATATTGCCATCCAGGTCAAAAAGAAAAAACGCATCTGTGGCAGCCTCAAAAATGGCCCTGTACTGTTCTTCCCGTTGGGCAAGGGCTTCCCGTGCCAGCTTTTTTTCCGTAATATCAACGGCAATACCGCGCAGTTCGGCTGCCAGGCCGTCTTCGAACCGGATTTTAGCTTTGGTTTCAATCCATATCCATGTGCCATCCTTGCGACGGACCCGAAATTCCAGAGGATCACGGTAGATGTCGTAGTTGGCCGAATCCGCAAGTTTGCGAAATGCGGATTCGGACTGCTCTTCCGGAATCAGATCAAAAAAATTCAGGCCCAGAGCTTCTTGCCTTGAATACCCCATCAACTGAATAGCCGTCTGGTTGATATCAAGGAAGTTTCCCTTCATATCCAGGATGTACACAGCATCCAGTGCCCGCTCAAAAAGGGTTCTGTATCGGTTTTCCGGCTCATTGTGGGAGTTCTTGACCTCAGCAAGCTGGTTTTCGAGAAAGTGGATTTTATTTTCCAGTTCAGCAATCCGTGCTGTTGTCATGGCGCTCCTTCATGGAAAGAGAGATACGTTTTCTGGCTATATCCACATTCAGTACCCACACATTCACCGTCTGTCCAGGAATGACTACCTCATGGGGATTTTTAACATACCGATCGGCCATCTGGCTGATATGGACAAGTCCATCCTGGTGTACACCCACATCCACAAAACACCCGAAATTCGTTACATTGGTGACAATTCCAGGAAGTTTCATTCCAGGCTTCAGATCGGAAGGGGTGTGTACATCCGCAAAGGAAAAAATGGAAAATCCTTCCCTTGGATCCCGCCCCGGCTTGTCCAGCTCTGCCAGAATATCTTTCAATGTGGGCAGGCCCACATCTCCATCCACATAGTTTTCAGGCCGAATGCCGGCTCTCATCCCGGAGCTTTTCATCAGCATTGCCACATCGGTACCCAGATCGTTTGCCATGCGGGTGACAAGGGCATAGCGTTCCGGGTGAACACTGCTGCCATCCAGTGGGTTGGCGCTTTCCGGCACCCTGAGGAAGCCTGCGGCCTGCTCAAAGGTCCTGGCTCCCAGTCGGGGTACTTTCATAAGGGACTTTCTATCCCTGAAGGGACCATTTTCTGCTCTGTACTGCACTACAGCCCTGGCAAGTCCGGGGCCAAGGCCGGAGACATGGGACAGCAGGGATGCGCTGGCCGTGTTCAGGTTAACACCCACCCGGTTGACACAGTAGGAAACCACCATGTCCAGGCGCTGGCGCAGAAGCTTTTGATCCACATCATGCTGATACTGGCCCACTCCAATGGCTTTTGGATCGATTTTGACCAGCTCGGAAAGGGGGTCCATGAGTCTGCGACCTATGGAAACCGCGCCTCTTACGGTTACATCCTGATCCGGGAGCTCTTCCCTTGCAATGGAGGATGCCGAATAGACGGAAGCTCCGGCTTCATTGACCATGATGACGGGAATGGAGAGGTCCATGGTTCTGAAAAAGGTTTCCGTTTCCCTGCCTGCCGTACCGTTGCCAATGGCAATGGCAGCCGCTCCAAAGCGGTGAAGAAGGTCTTTTATGCGTTGTTCCGCCTCGTTTTTTTTATCCATGGGAAAAATAAGGGTATCGGCCTGCAGGCTGCCGCTACTGTCCAGAACGACCACTTTGCAGCCTGACCGGAAGCCCGGATCTACAGCAATTACAGGCTTTGCGCCCATGGGGGGAGCCATGAGCAAAGCATGGAGGTTGGTGGCAAATACCTGAATGGCTTCCTGATCCGCTTTTTCTTTCAGGTGTTGTCTCAGTTCTGTTTCAAGGGCCGGAGCAATGAGGCGCTTCCATGCATCCTGAGCTGCTTTTTCCACCTCTTCGGAGGCTTTGTTTTTACGATAGATCACCCGGCCAAGAAGGCGGTTCAGGGCTTCGTTCTGTTCGGGGCGGATACTGATACGCAGAAAGCCTTCCCTTTCTCCGCGGAACATGGCAAGGATGCGGTGTCCACCAGCGCGGGAGATCGGTTCCTCATGGGCAAAATAATCCCGAAAGGTGGTCCCTTCTGTTTCTTTCCCCTTGATCACCTGGCTGGCTATCATGGCTTTTTTGAAGAACAGATCCCTGAGGGAGGATCGTATGACAGCGTCTTCACTGATCTTTTCTGCAAGTATATCCCGTGCGCCGTCCAGAGCAGCCTGGGCATCCGGAACATCTTTGTTGACAAAGGCTGCTGCTTCATAAAGGGGATTCATGGAGCTGGTTTGAGCCCAGAGGTGTTCCGCCAGAGGTTCAAGCCCTCTCTCTCTGGCCATGATGGCACGGGTCCGGCGTTTGGGACGGTAGGGCAGATAAAGGTCTTCCAGTGAAGCGAGGCTGGCAGCCTTTTCAACAGCTTTGATGAGTTCTCTATCTGTGATTGCCTGATCCATGAGAGATGCCAGCACGGTTTTCCGGCGGGCTTCCAGTTTTTCATGGGCTTCCAGCCTGTCCTGGATGGTGGCTATCTGAACCTCATCCAGTCCGCCGGTTTTTTCCTTTCTGTAACGGGCTATGAAGGGTATGGTAGCGCCTTCAGACAGAAGGGTGAGTACGGCATTCACCTGATGGCTATGAATGGAAAGCTCGGCAGCAATGTTTGTCTGGATGCTTTTCATGGTGTTTCCCTGATGGTATGGATGGGGAGGTACAAGGGGAAGGATTCCCGGAATACGGCGGAAAATGTACGCCATGGCCGCTCAGAATGCAAGGTTTGCAGGGGCTGATGCGGTATAGGTTTTATTTTGTTGAGAATGGTATCCAATTAGATATACCCACGGGAGGTAGCTGGTTTCATGGCAAAACAACATGATTGTGTGGTGATACTGGATTTTGGGGCCATCAATGCCCAGATGGTGGCTAAGGCTGTGCGGCAGCGGAATATTTACTGTGAAGTGCTGCCCTATACTACGGAGGTGGACAGGATTGTTGCACTTAAGCCCAAAGCATTGATCCTTCAGAGGGGAAAAGCCTGCGGGGAGCGTACTCTGGGCCGTGAGCTGCCCGCTGAAACGGCAGCACTGAATCTCCCAGTGCTGGATATGGCCGTCTCTTCCTGGGAAGAAACGGAGATGAGGGATTTTCTTGTAGATACCTGTGGCCTGAGTCAGGATTGGACCACAGAAGCCTTTATTGACGAGACCGTGGCTGATCTCCGGGTCCGGATTGGTGACAGAAAAGTGCTGTTGGCCATGTCTGGCGGAGTTGACTCTTCCGTATGTGCAGCCCTGCTTCATCGGGCTGTTGGTCATCAGCTTACCTGTGTTTTTGTGGATCATGGCTGCATGCGCATGGATGAACCCCGGCAGATTGAAGAGGTGTTCCGTGGGCAGTTCGGCATCAACCTTGTTTCCGTGAATGCTGAAGAACGGTTTTTGAAAAAACTGAAGGGTATCCGTGATCCGGAGAAGAAGCGTGCCATTATCGGGGAGGAATTCATCCGGGTGTTTGAGGAAGAAGCCCGTAAGCTGGGTGATCTCGATTATTTTGTTCAGGGTACGATTTATCCGGATATCATTGAAAGCGGTTGGGATGGGGGTAAGACCGTCAAAGCTCACCACAATGTGGGAGGTCTTCCGGATCGGATTGATTTCAAAGGTATTCTTGAGCCGGTTAAGTACCTCTTCAAGGATGAGGTACGCAAGGTGGGCGAGGCAATGGGAATTCCCCATGTGGTTACCCGGCGTCAGCCTTTTCCCGGCCCGGGACTGGCCGTGCGGTGTCTGGGAGAACTGACCCTGGAAAAGCTTGAAATACTTCGAAAAGCCGATGCTATCTTCCGGAAATCCATGGATGACAGGGGATACGGGACCCAGGCCAGCCAGTATTTTGCTGTTCTGACCAACGCGCAGTCCGTAGGGGTGACCGATGATGCCCGTACCTATGGATATGTGATCGCCCTGCGTGCGGTGCAGACCACAGACTTTATGACCGCAGGCGTTGTGCCCCTGCCCATTGACTTTCTCACGGAGGTGGCGGGAAGAATTGCCGCAGAGGTAAAGGATGTCAATCGTGTGGTCTACGATATCACCAGCAAGCCGCCCGCGACCATAGAGTGGGAATAGGCTTGCCTGCTCTAGGGTTTTGCAGGCGCGGGAAATGACAGATCTGAATCCGTTCCATGAACAGCTGGCTGAATTTTAACAACAAAAGGCCTGCATGCCGTTGCAGGCCTTCTCTGTTGAAACAGGAAGGTAGTTTTGCCATGCGTTTTCTCATGCTGGAAGCATACTACGGCGGTTCCCACAAAGCGTTTATGGACGGTCTCTGCCGTCATTTGCCCCATACCACAGAAATAAAGACACTCCCGGCAAGGCACTGGAAATGGCGCATGCGATCGGCTGCTCTTCTTTTCATAAAAGAAACGGAGAGAATGGAAGCCTACGACGGCATTGTTGCCACCAATATGATGAGTGTTGCGGATTTCAAGGCCCTTGCCGGTCCCATGTGTCCACCCGTATTATTGTATTTCCATGAAAATCAGTTTGATTATCCGCCATCTCCCAGAAGTCATGTGGATTATCAGCCTGCCATGACCGACCTGACATCGGCTATGGCAGCCGATGTTGTGGCGTTTAATTCGGCATCTCACAGCCATCGTTTTTTTCAGTCCGCCGATGCCTTTTTTCGTCGTTTTCCTAAGCCCGACCTCTTGTGGGTACTGGATACAATACGGGAAAAGAGTGTTGTGCTGTACCCAGGCTGCGATTTTACGGGTCTGACTCCTGCCGGGGATAAAAGCTATGCGCTGCCCCGGTGCATAGTATGGAATCATCGATGGGAACACGATAAAAACCCGTCTGATTTTTTCTTTGCTCTGGAAGAGGTCAGAAAAAAAAATGTTAACTTTAAGCTCATGCTGCTTGGAGCAAGACATGCCAGAGTTCCGGATAGTTTTAGCCGGGCAATGGAAACCTTCCGAGAGCACATCATCTGCTCCGATTATCCTGAGGATAAAACAGACTATTTCCGTTTTCTTTCGAGGGCTCACATCTGTATCAGCACGGCATGGCAGGAGAATTTTGGGATAGCCGTGGCGGAAGCCATGGCAGCAGGCTGCCTGCCCCTGCTTCCTTCCCGGCTGTCTTACCCTGAACTGCTACCCCCTGAATTTCATTCCTCATGTTTGTACAAGGATACCAGTGGATTGATCAGCCAGCTGGAATGGTTTGCAAGCTGCCCTGAAGAGGAGTTTAGGAAATATCAGGATCTTCGTTCATGGGTTCTTCGTTTTGACTGGAAAGAACGGATTGTTCCATTCAATAAGGCTCTGGAAGATATGGTGCATGCCAAAAAAGGAACGTTGGGCAGCGGCAGGTAGCCAGGGTGGGGCAAGAAGGAGGGCTGGTCCTTCGGAACCTCCCCATGGCGGAAGTCGGGGGTTTTACGGCAGTCTTTGTTACCAATACCGTTTTGAAAAGCCTGCACAGGCTGATTGGCTCTATTTATATGAAGACAGTATCATACTGGCTGGAATTTGGCCGGGTCAATAATGGAAGAAAGATTCAATGCGGATTTTATATCTTCTGAGCCAGAAGCCCGGTTGCACGGGAAGCGGCTTTTACACCCAGTCCATGATACGTGAGGCAAAGTCTCTGGGCCATGAAACATGGCTGGTTGCCGCCGTTGAAAAAGGAGAGGAGTCTTCATTTCAGGGCCCGTGGAAGAAGAATGTTTCTTTCGTGCGGTTTGGTACAAGGGACCTTACCTTTCCCATTCCGGGCATGAGTGATGGAATGCCCTATCGCAGCACCCGCTTCATGGACCTTGGGGAAGGGCAGCTGCATGCCCTGGAAAAGGCATTCCGTGTAGCCATATCCGAAGCGGTCCTGACTTTCAGGCCGGATGTGATTCATGGCAATCATCTGTGGCTCATGGCTTCTCTGGTGAAGGATCTTTTTCCCACTATCCCCCTTGTCATTACCTCTCATGGTACGGACCTGAGGCAGTTTGAAAACTGCCCCCATTTACGTCAAAAAGTGATCGGCTGCGGGAGGGCTGATGCCGTAATTGCCCTTACCCAAACCCAGAAAAAGGAAATATCTTTTCTGTACCGTATTCCGGAAGAACGGATTCACGTGATCGGTACAGGATATAATGCACAGTGCTTTTATCCCGCACCCAAGCCGGACCTCCCTCCTGTGCGTCTTTTGTATGCGGGTAAGATTTCCTTTGCCAAAGGTGTTTTCTGGCTTTTATCGGCCATAAAAATACTGAACGACATATCCCTTCCTTTCCATCTTTCTCTTGCCGGTTCTGGTTCTGGCGATGAGTATGATGCCTGTGTCCGACTGGCCGGTTCCATGAAAAAGAATGTCTCATGGCTGGGCATGCTGAATCAGACGGAGCTTGCTGCTCGCATGAGGGAGGCCCATATGTTTATTCTGCCATCTTTTTTTGAAGGTCAGCCTCTGGTTCTTTTGGAGGCTTTGGCTTCCGGGTGCCGTATTATCACCACAAAACTTCCGGGAACGGAGGCCCTTTTTGTCGGCTTGCACGGTCACGCCATTCGCATGATTGAGCTGCCACCTCTCCAGACCATTGACAGGCCCCATGAAAGAGATGTGCCCGCTCTGGTGCACAATCTTGCCGATGTTATCAATGATGAAGTGCATGCCTGTTATGAGGGCCTGGATCCCCCTGATGATACACTGGCCGAAGCAATGCAGTGCCACACATGGGGGGCTCTTTTTCGTCGGGTTCAGTTTCTGTACGAACAGGTCAGAACAGAGCCTGCAGTACATGGAGACCTCTGTGTATTCTCTATGGAAAAGCCCTGATAGATTGATATTATCGATTTGAATGACTGCTTTTTCTGTATTAAATTACCAGAATTTTACAAGAGTGTCCGTTCAAAGGGGTGAATCTGTGGAGTTCCGCATTTCATATATTCTGGAAAAGGGAACGGGTGCTCTTAATGAAGATGCCATTTCGTTGAATGGTACTACATTCGGGGTGTTCGATGGAGCGACAAGTCTTTGCGGCAGGCGCTTTGAGAATGGGGTTACGGGTGGTTTTCTGGCTTCCCATACGGCAAAAGAGATTTTTACCACGGGAAAAGGTACTTTGAAATTCCTTGCCGGAGAAGCCAACGGGGCTATCCGTGAGAACATGCTGGCTCATCAGGTTGATATGTCAGACAGGGCCTCTCTCTGGAGTACCTCTGCGGCTGTGGTTCAAATGGATAGTGACCGGATGCACTGGATTCAGATTGGTGACAGCCTGATTCTTTTTGTGCATAAAGATGGCTCTTTTTCAGTACCGGTAAAAAATGTTGATCATGATGCGGAAACCCTTTCCATGTGGAAATCCATGGCCGGTAAAACGGAACAGACCATTATGGAAGCCCTTGGAGACCAGATCCGCCGGGTACGGAGCCGGATGAACCGGGATTATGGTGTCCTGAACGGTGAGCCCTGTTTTATTTCCTTTCTGAATCAAGGAACAGCGGACCTTAAGGATATTGCCCATGTGCTTATTTTTACCGATGGGTTGTTCATTCCCACCGAAGATCCTTCCATAACCTGCTTTGATGCCATGGCAGACCTGTTTCAGATGGGCGGGCTTCCCGCTGTCCGTGATTATGTGCGTGAACTTGAGGCTTCTGATCCAGACTGTGTTCGTTACCCCAGATTTAAAACCCATGATGATATGGGCGCTGTGGCTCTCCGTATCATAGAATAATCCCCTTCTTTTCTTTTCTCATCATGCCGATTCCATACTTTTTTATAAAGAGGTCTGACCTTATGGCATACCTCTGAAACTCCCCATGGCAAAGCCGGGGGCTTTACGGAGACTTCCGCTAAGCGTATGCATGGGCCATTATGGGTGGGTTGGCGGTACGAAAAAGAAGGGAAGGGAGCAGAGAGGTTCCTGCCCCCGTTAAAAAAGTTTACGCAGATGGGCTTTTTTTGGCGTACAGGAAATGGAATCCCATCAGCATAACAGCGACAAGTACGTATCCGAGGGCATATTCACTGGACAGATTGAGAGCCAGTCGTGGTGCATGCATAAAACCGGAGGCACTCAGGGCAGCGGCAATTATGGCAAACACGGAGGCTCTTTTGTACTGTTCATCGATCAGACAGACGAGTATGGAGCCCCAGACAAGCCCCGTGAACATAGCCCCCTGGCCTAAGGGTACAATGGCCTGGGAAAGGTTGGACACAACCTCACCCGCGGCAATATTGAAACGGGTCATTATGTAATTGGCAAAATAGGGGAACATGGCAATGACAACCGCAGGGTAATGTTTGTTTTCCACGGAATCAAAGGCCTGGGAGATCATGGAAATGCCCACGAAGACCAGTATGGGTGCAATGACAGGTACCGGAATGATGGATGCCATGGCCGCGATGATGCCAAACATGGATGCGAAAAGGAAAACAAAGCCATTTAAAATGGAATAGCCCCTCCCCGCATTCATCCATTTTGAACCGATGGAGGCAATGTATACGGTGGTGGGAAATACGCCCCCGAAGAATGTACCGATAATAGTACCTGTACCGTCTGCCGCCTGGGCTTCCTGAACATTGTAGCGATCACCGGCGGAAGCCATGGCTTCCACGTTATTCATGGTTTCGATAAAGTTGTAGATGGATATGGGCAGGAGTATGGCCAGAAGTCCCATCATTTCGGATGAAAGAAGCTGAAGCCCGTGAAATACACCAAAGGTGGGCAGAGGCAGGTAAAAGCCGAAGGCGGAAAAACCTTCTTTAATCTGGGCAGGGCTGGAGCTGCCGATGCTGTAAGCAAGAAAGGTTCCGATGACAATGGCAAAAAGAGATGCGGGTATTTTAAACGGCATGGGTTTTTTGGTGATAAGACCGATCAGTATGATGGTGAGAACGATGAGACCCACCACAGGCATTTCATAGGTTCGGAAGAAAAGTTCGCCACCGATAAAGGCAAATGCCACACCTGCCAGTGCTCCCATCATTGCTGCCCTGGGCAGTCTGGAGTGAACCCATTTACCGATAAAGCTTCCGAGAATTTCAATAACCCCCCCCAGAAAGCAGGCAGCCAGACCAATTTTCCATGCCAGTTCCGGGTCGCCGGTTATGGTCAGGGCAGGTTTCAGTACGCCGAAAAGATAAATGAACATAACAGGTGTGCTGACACCGTAGGCAAGGGCTGTAACATCCGTACGGCCTTCTTTTTGTGCCAGTTTTTTGGCCATATGGGCATAATAAAGGTTGCCGAACAGCACGGCAATGGCAATTCCAGGAATTACTTTGCCATACACGATGGATGCCGGATAGCCCATGGCCAGCATGGTAATGGTAATGATCACAAAGTTTGCCAGGTTATTCTGGAAGAGAGCAAAAAAACCGTCCAGATCTTCCCGTTTAAAAAGTGGATAGTGTACCGACTGCATGCATTCCCCCCGTTTGTGCATCAAGATTTAGTGTAAGAATGTTATGGTGCCTTCTTTCATGGATGCTATGCTTGCAAGGGCCTGAATGTTCAGACCTTGTGCGCGGAGCTTATCACCGCCTCCCTGGAAGTGCTTTTCAATGACCACTCCGGCTCCCACCAGTGTAGCCCCTGCGCTTTCAACGATTTCACAGAGTCCTCTGATGGCTTCACCTTTTGCCAGAAAATCATCAATGATAAGAACCCGGTCGCTGGCAGGCAGATAGTGTTTGGAAACCCTGAACTTATATTGTCTCTGCCGTGTATAGGAGTAGACATTACCCTCATAGGTTTCTTTATCCAGATTTAATGATTCCGTTTTTTTGGCAAACACTACAGGAACGTCAAAATACTGTGCGGTAATGGCTGCAATGGCAATGCCGGAGACTTCAGCTGTCAGGATCTTCGTGATAGATTCATTTTGAAAGATTTCTTTAAAGGCTTTACCGATGGCGTTTAAAAGGGGTACATCAAGCTGGTGATTGAGAAAATGATCCACCTTCAGAATATGATCTCCGATGATACGCCCTTCTTTTATAATTTTATCTGTAAGCAGCTTCACTACAATCTCCTGTTTTATTTATAAAAAAAAGACCGCATCTCCCTGCGGTCAAAAAAATATGAACTACCGTTGCAAAGCAGTGTGACAGTGGTCTGGCAGAGACTTATGGACCATATTGTAGAAAATTACAATCATTTGAAATGGAAATATTTGATTTTTTAGACAGAACAGCATGCTTCCGCGCATGACAAGCGGCGTTGTGCTGGCAGAAACTTCTGTTTTGCCGAATCTTAACGGAAAACAGGCCCTGCTGTAATTGATAATCAGTTTTCCTGTCGATGGAAAATCTGTTTTCCCGTAACAGATTCAGATGGCTATTCATGTTACCGGACAACAGGATAATTCTGTACTAAAGGAGCCTTTGATGATTGTTGCCCCATTTCCTGAAAATGAAACGGAGCGCCTGAGAATGTTGGGATTGTACAGGGTACTGGATACGGCATCGGACAAAACTCTGGATGAACTGACAGGTCTGGCAGCGGTAATCTGTGGTACTCCCATCAGCCTCATCAGTCTTGTGGACAAAGAGCGGCAGTGGTTCAAGGCAAGGGTAGGGCTGGATGTCATTGAGTGGGCACGTCATCTGGCATTTTGCAGTCATGCAATCTTAAAAGATGAAGTGCTGATTGTGGAGGATGCAAGTCAGGACCCGCGTTTTTGCGGTAACCCACTGGTGACGGGCGATCCTTTGATTCGATTTTATGCTGGCGCTCCCCTTTGTGTGCCGGGTGGTTTTGCCCTGGGCACCCTCTGTGTCATCGACAGAAGGCCGCGCAGGCTTTCTTCCCATCAACTGGAAGCCTTACAGGTTCTTGGCCAGGCAGTGGTCTCCCAGCTTGAGCTGAGGAGACTTCAGCAGGATCTGCACTCCCTTGAAAAATTCCTTCCGATGTGTGCATGGTGCCGTTCTGTCCGCACGGATGATGGGAAATGGCAATCTCTGCAGAGTTATGTGGCCGATATGGTTCCGGTGACCCATGGTATCTGTCCTGTCTGTTCCGGAGAAGCGGAGTGGGGGGAAGAAGACAAAGATGATTCGGAGTAACCTCGGTACAGGTAAAGCAAGAAAATTCTGAGCTTTTTTGGAAAGGCCAGGCTGCCCTTCAGTGAAAGAAGCAGCAATCTGTATGCTAAGGTTTTGTGGTTGTTTGTAACGGGAGTATCTCCGCTGAATCAGTTTGGCCGTAAATGAGTATGAAAAAAGGATTGCAGTAAAGGGCTTTGTTGGATACGGAAGGCCTTGTTGGGAAGGGAGTACGGAATTTTCTTCCGGCCTGATCAGACTCAGAGGCTTTGTCCCTTGTTGTTGAAACAGCAGGGCAAATGACGGGTGTTTTTGAAATAACAGAACAATCCAGCAGAAAAGAAAGGCGCCGTTGCTTCCTTGCCATGGAGCGGGGATGCGGTGAACGTGAAAGATGAAAATTGCCTTACCGACAAAAGAGGACAGCACCATAGACAGCCATTTTGGCCATTGTGAATACTTTACGGTTTTTACACTGAATGAAAACAGGGAAATTGTGCTGGAAGAAAAGGTAGCATCACCCGTGGGTTGCGGATGTAAATCCAACATAGCCGAAACACTGGCAGGGCTGGGAGTAACCATAATGCTGGCCGGGAATATGGGCGATGGTGCCGTACGGGTGCTGCAAAGCAATGGTATTGAAGTGCTGAGGGGATGCATGGGCAAGGTGAGGGATGTTGCGGACAAATGGCTTGCCGGAAAACTCATGGATTCGGGTATGGGATGCATGATTCATGGACATGAATGCCAGCATGGAGAATAGTCCGGTCTTTTGTCCCTTGTGAAAAGTATGGACTGAAGAAACGGCAGGGGGGCAACTGCCGTTTTTTATTTTCGCCCGCAGGACAGGTCAGGGAGTGTATGCCCGTTGTTCATGTAAACGGAATCCGTTTTTATTACCGGATGAAGGGCAGGGGGGAACCCTTGCTCCTGATTCATGGGCTGGGATCCAGTTCTCGTGACTGGGACTGGCAGGTGGATGTATTAGCGGAAAAATTTCAGGTTATTACGCCCGATCTTCGTGGGCATGGTCTTTCCGGTAAGCCCGCCGGGCCATACAGCATAGGTCTTTTTGCTTCGGATATGACAGGACTGCTGGAGTCCCTGAGTTGTCCCTCTGTCCATGTGGTGGGCCTTTCACTGGGGGGTGCGGTGGCTTTTCAGCTGGCACTGGATCAGCCAGATCGGGTCCGGTCTCTGGTGATTGTTAATAGTTCACCGGAGTTTATTTTTCGTTCTTTCAAGGAGAAATTTTTGTTGTGGCAGCGGATTTTCATGGTTCGCATACTGGGCATGCGCAGGGTGGGAGTTTTTTTGGCCAGACGTTTTTTCCCCTCACCGGAGCATGCCGCTCTGCGCAGTGTCTTTGTAAGCCGCTGGGCGGAGAATGATTCACGAGCTTATGAGCAAAGCCTCCATGCCCTTGCAGGGTGGAGCGTGAAGGACAGGCTGGATTTGTTGTGCTGCCCTGCGCTGATCATTTCTGCAGACAATGATATCATTCCTTTTTCCCATAAGGAAATCTGTGTTCGGCGCATGCCCCATGCCAGGCTTGTGGTGATAGGGAATTCCCGCCATGCCCTGCCCGTTGAACGGGCGGAAGAGTTCAACCGTGTCCTGTTGGCTTTTTATGGAAAAAGTGATGTGTAAGTTTTTATAACAGTTTCATTTTCATCCTCTCCTCCCTTTTTTCCCGGTACTTCTGTCCTATAATTTAGTAAGAAAGCCCCTTGCCACAGGTTTCTTTCCGGGCGTGGCAATCAAGGCTTTATCCAGCAGACCCTGCTCCCGGAACAGGGCCGATGTCAAGGGACAGGGAAAACATTATGCGTACATCCCCTCTGCTTACGGATTTATATCAGCTAACCATGCTTGCGGGTTATTTCGAAGAAAAGATGGCGGATAAACATGCCGTGTTTGATCTGTATTTCCGGACCCATCCCTTTGGGGGCGGATATGCGGTATTTGCCGGTCTGGAACCGGCCCTGACCGCCCTGGAAGGGCTTCGTTTCCTGCCGGAGGAAATAGCCTGGTTACGTAGCCTGAAGCTGTTTAAACCCGATTTTCTCCATTTTCTGGAAGATTTCCGTTTCCGGGGAGATATCACTGCGCCGCCGGAGGGTTCACTGGTTTTTGCCCATGAACCCCTGATGAGCGTGGAGGGGAAACTGGCTGAGGTACAGCTGGTGGAAACACTGCTTCTGAATATCATTAATTTTCAAACCCTTGTGGCAACAAAGGCGGCAAGGATCTGTCATGCAGCTAAGGATGCCAGTGTTGTGGAATTCGGGCTTCGCAGGGCGCAGGGACCCGATGGCGGGCTTTCCGCATCCAGGGCGGCCTGCATCGGGGGTGTGCTGGGAACCAGCAATCTGCTGGCTGGTATGACCTTCGGGCTTCCTGTCTACGGAACCCATGCCCATAGCTGGGTGCAGTCCTTTTCCGATGAACTGAGTGCTTTCCGCGCTTATGCAGCAGCCTTTCCGGACAGCACAGTCCTGCTTGTGGATACCTACGATACCTTGAAAAGCGGGCTGCCCAATGCCATAACCGTGGCCCGTGAGTTGCGGGAAAAGGGACAGGCTTTACGGGGAATCCGTCTGGATTCGGGAGATCTGGCCTGGCTTTCCCGGAAGGCACGGCAGATGCTGGATGAGGCCGGGCTGCCGGATGTGGCCATTTTTGCCTCCAATGATCTGGATGAGCATGTCATCAGTTCCATTCGTGCGGAAAATGGCCGGGTGGACGTGTACGGTGCAGGAACCCGCCTCAGTACGGCGGCGGGAGAAGGAGGAGGAGCACTGGGTGGCGTATATAAACTGGTATGGCTGGATGGTGAACCCAGAATGAAAATTACCGCCGACATTGCCAAGACCACACTGCCGGGTAAGAAACGGGTATTTCGGGCTGTGGGCCCGGAAGGTGAATGGGTGCAGGATCTGATCTGTCTGCACGATGAAGCCCTGCCGGAGTCCGGCCTTGTTTATGACCCCACCAATCCCCTGCACCACAGGCATTTGCCGGGAGGGATTGAGCTTGTGGATCTCCACAGACAGGTCATGCGGAAGGGACAGCCTGTTTTCAGGAAAGAAAGTCTGCAGGAAATGGCCGGTCGTTGCAGAAAGGAAATGGCATTGCTTCCGGAAGGCTGTCTGCGCTTTATCAATCCCCATAAATACAAGGTATCCATATCCGAATCGTTAAAAGAGCTGCGCTGTTCCATGATACGGTCCCGCGCAGGGGAAAGGGAGTACTGATGTCTGGAAAAATGGCTTTTGTGATTGTGGATGTCCAAAATGATTTCTGCCCCGGCGGTGCGCTGGGGGTTGCCGGGGGTGACAGGGTTATCGCTCCCATCAACCGGGTAGCACGGCTGTTTGCCGAGGCCGGTCTGCCTGTTTTTGTCAGCCGGGACTGGCATCCTCCGGAAACCGGACATTTTGAGATCTTCGGAGGCCCATGGCCGGTGCATTGCGTGCAGGAAAGCAGGGGGGCAGCCTTCCATCCGGACCTGGAGCTGCCCCATGGATCTACGGTTGTTTCCAAGGGAAAAGATCCGGACAGTGACGGATATTCTGCATTTGAAGCCTTTACGGATGAGGGACATTCTCTGGGAGAGCTTCTGCACAGGGCAGGTGTGCATCATCTTGTCATAGGAGGTCTGGCCACGGATTACTGTGTGCGGGCAACGGCGCTGGAAGCCCTTGCACAGGGCTTTCGGGTTACGGTACTGGAGGATGGGGTTGCGGGTGTGAATGTGAAACCTGGAGATTCCCTCCGTGCCATGGAAACTATGAAAGCGGAAGGGGCCCGTTTCATCCGGGCCCATAATCTGGTCATTGAGACTTGAGAGAAGAAGGCGGGCTTTCTGTTTCTTTCATGAATGCTGAACGGCAGAGCGGTTGATAAGCCGGACCGGTTTTTATTCCGGAGTGGGATCAGTCCGGTTTTGTTTTGAGCAGGAAGAAAGAAAGTCCGCAATGGCCCGGTTAACGGGCTGGGGTGCTTCCACGGGGGAAAGATGGCCTGCTCTGTCAATACAGATGAGGGTGGAGCCGGAAATATGGTCTTTGAGATACTGGCCGTATTTTACCGGAGAGAGTTGATCATCGGATGCGGTGAGGATGAGTACGGGAGCTGTGATCTGGTGCAGCCGGTCCATGATGTCAAAATCGTCACAGGCCCTGAAGTCTTTTAGGATAGTTTCCGGTCTGTCAATGGATGCGGCATCCAGAATAGGCTTTACGGTATCGGCGGGTGTGGATGGAGAAATGCTGAGCTGTGTCTGGAGATTTTTAAAGTGGTTACAATCCTTTTCAACCATCTCAAAAATCATTGGGTTTACCCGGAGTCTGGCCCCGGAATTGATGATGATACCACCGGAAAAGCGGGTGGAATTATCCGTGAGCAGGGTCAGCACAATGGCCCCGCCCATGGAAATGCCACAGATAAAGGGCTTTTCAATTTTTATCTCATCCAGAAAGGCCGTAATGTGGGAAGCCTGTTCTGCCACGGTAGTGCAGGCGGGCAGTTGCGAAGTCTTTCGTCCGGGAAGGGTGATGGCAAGGCAGTTGACGGAAGAAGTCAGCCCTTCCATCTGCCGTTGCCAGAAACGGCCATCCAGACCGGCCCCGTGAATAAAGAGCAGAGTGGGTTTTTCCGGGTCAAAGGGAGCGTTTCCCTGAAACCAGACAAAAGGTGTCTTTTGGATGGTTTGCATGGCTGATATCCTTTGCTTTGGGAGTTGTGTGCATGGGCAACCTCGAAGCAGCGCTTGTATTCAGGTGAGGTGGCCGTTCCCTGACGGCACCCTTTGCAACCGGCATGTGTAAAATGGTCTAGCAGCACCCTAAAGGAAGGGTAGTTTTCGAAAACGGCATGGACCCGGAGAACCGCTTTGCGTAATAGTCGAAAGCTCCGAGCAGTCTTTTTAGCTCCGTGGCCTTTATTTTTATATCACCGTTGACATAGCTTATGCATTGCGAACAGTTCAACCCGCAAGGTGCAAGCACTCTGACGATTGTATCATAGTTCATATTTTTTCATCCTTCCTGTGTTCTGACGGGGAGAAATGTATCTGTTCCATGGTTGAATTTTTCTCCTGACCGGCTTTGGGCGCAGATCCGGTGAGAAATGGCGGTTCAGGCTGATAGGCGAAAGCGCAAAATCCAGCGCTGATGAGACTCTCATGAAGCCAGTCCCTGCTTACCGGGGCATCAGCGCGAATACACCCCAGCCCAGATATTCACGCGTGTAGGTGGCATAGCGTTCTGGTTCTGAGGTCAGTTTGGCACGAACCTCATGGACCAGTTCGTCTTCAGGACTGGTCTCAAGCCACCGGCGCATGGTGAGCCATTTGGCGGCCTCGTATCTGTCCCACCCATCCTGATCAGCCAGAACCATTTCAACGACATCGTAACCCAGATCTCTGAAAGACACGAGAAGTTCCGGAAGCACAAGAAAGTCGGATATGGCGTTGGCAAGGCAGCCCCTGGCAACATCTTCCGTTGGCGGTAACTGTCGCCAGTAGGGCTCGCCGATGAGAACGATCCCCCCGGTGCGCAGGCTGCGTGTCAAAAGCTCCAGCGTGCCGGAAATACCTCCGCCAATCCAGCTAGCACCGACACAGGCTGCCACATCGACCTTGTCGTCAGAAACATGGCCTGCAGCATCATCATGGATAAATGTGACCTTATCGCTAACTCCGAGTTCTTCCGCGCGTAGTGTTGCCTGCCCGGTAAATAGCGGGCTCATGTCGATGCCTGTACCCATAATTCCGTAATCGCGCGCCCATGTGCACAGCATCTCGCCGGAACCGCTGCCGAGGTCAAGAATTCGGGCTCCCGGTTCCAGACGCAGCGCCGCGCCAAGAGTTGCGAATTTTTCTGATGTGAAGGGGTTATGGATGCGGTGGGCACTTTCGGTGATGTTGAAGATCCGTGGAATATCCAATGAGGACAGTCTCCTTAAAAATATGAATAGATTGGGGTTACGCCTGACGCATTTATCACCTGCCGGTGTGGAGCGGCAGCGAAATAACTGACAGGTGCAAAAAACGGTTAGGCCAGGCCTACTGATCCGCCATAGCCAGCCTGGCTCCAATGGCTGCGAAAGTTGCTGCAAATGATCGTTGAAGCCAGCGGACCAACGCAGGTGAACCAGTCACGTGCTTGCTTATACCATTCGCTACGAGGCCATAGATAATAAAGGTGATCAACGTCATAACCATGAATACCAAGCTTAGCCGTATCATTATCAGCATGGTCGAGGCCTCTCCGGATGAGACAAAAAGCGGCAGAAAGGCCAGGAAGAATATGGACAGTTTAGGGTTGAGGATGTTTACTAAAAATCCCTTGAGCATGATCTTGAAAAAACCGTATTTCACGGAATTAGGATTGAGTTTCAATGCGCCCGTTTCATGCCACATGGACCAGGCAAGATAGAACAAATAGAGGACACCTGCTAATTTGACGCACTGAAAGGCAACGGAGCTCATATGCAAAATAGCCGATAGCCCGAGGATGCAGGCGGTGAGGTGCGGAAGAATACCGGCTGTGCAGCCAATTGCGGCGGCAATGCTCGACCGCCAGCCAAAGAAAAGTCCAGTCGATACCGTATAGATCACACCGGTTCCCGGAATCAGGATTACAATCAGGGAGGTTAAAAGAAATTCTGGATCAAACAAAGCAATCTCCTTTTCAGGTTTCGTGGGAAGCATGTTGGGAACTCTTTGATGGGCGTTGTTTATGTGGATTTTTCTGTTCACTCATTTTCCATAAATAAAGCTTCCGATGTAGCACTGTTCTTCCTTAAGTGTTGTATTGTTTCATATTCTGACGAATAGAAACATTGCCGGGCTATTTCCAATGAGTCAAAACCAATGATGACAGACCGCTCCGGTCTTTTTCCGGAAAGAGCCGGTATTTTATTGTTTCTGACAAAATACTCCCCCTTGGTTTTTGGGATGATTTTCACAAGCTATCGGATATACTTATCATGCATTCGACAAAGCATCGGCTGTTTCAGATCTGATCACAATGATCAGGTATTTTTATCTGCGTCGAGTGGAAAATGTGCTTTTTGGTATTACGACAAATACTACTTTTTTCATATTCGATGTCCCTTGAATGCTCTGTCAACAATGGGATTGATATAAAAATCAGGCAATTTTAATTGTACTATTGCCTTTCTGCAAAAATCCAACGGCTCAGACTCTTCCCCGGCATACACATTTTTTACAGTCTCATCCAATGCTTTCAGATAGCGCTCACCTTCATCCAGAAACATTTCGACGTCTTTCGGTTTGGTAATCGCCGGTGTCCAGGAAGTCAGCAAGATTTCATAGTCCCTGCGTGTTCTTATGCAATCCAAAGAGTTCACAAGATCATGAAAGTTGTCATAATTAGGAATATCATTTTTTACAGGGATGGAATCGGCGGTGAATAAAATTCTGTCCTCAAGGAATAGAATATTTACGGAACCTCTGGAATGACCAGGCGAATGAATGATTTTCATAGTGATATTCTCATCTGCTTGTATTTCTAAGTCATGTTCTAAAAAAGCATCGATTTTGACAGGCTGGTCCACCAGTTGGTAAAAGCCCGGAACAGGGCGCTCTTTATTTTGGATTTCAATATTCTCGATCCAGTTCTTTTCACTTTCGTGCGCCAGAATTTGGCATCGGGTCGTATTTTTAATCTGAGCGGCAGATCCTATGTGATCTGGATGTGAATGGGATAAAATTACTGTTCCGATATCCGAAATATCCCTGCCGTTTTCTTTAATATAGTTGAATATTTTGAGTAAGCTGCTTTTTGTACCCGTATCTATCAGGGTTATTTTTTTCCCAAAAATGATGATACAGTTTACAAATCTATCGATTTTTTCATTTGGATTCAGGCTTATCTGAAAATCCAGTCGCAGCAGATGTATCTTCCCCGTAAGTTTCATGAGGCTAACCTTTTTTCGTTATCTGTTTTGCATATATTGGGGTACGGGATCGGGGGGATCTTCTGAAGGCGAAAGATGGTCGGTGCGTAGCACGCCAGCTATCAAAATACTGCAAAGATCAAAATCTACTCGACATGATATCCTGTATTCCCGTTTTCATATTTTGTACCCTACGCCTATGGTGGGAAAAAAACAGTTACAGTTTTTTCTTTTTTTAAGGGGTACAGCTTGGGGTGAATGGAAAGTATCGGACGCCAATTGTTGCCGGTGCTCGGCAGTCAGGCAGTTTTGCCAACGCATTCAGCCACCGGCATAAAGAAGAAAAAGGGTTCGAACCCGAAACGATAGCCGCTCTTAACAGAGCGAAAGAAACCTGTAGCCCGGAACCTTCAGTAGGCATCAGAATCCATGTCACCGGAAGCGTGATTTTTTTAAGCCGCCTCCAGGTAAGACTTTTTCATGATATGGTTTTGCTTTTTGCCGGGAGTACGTATCACCGTAAGCTCAGGCTGCCAGTTTCTTGTATCGGAAGTCCGTCTTTCCGTTCGGACAGTCCTGGCTTTCTGATAGACCTCATGA
The DNA here is from genome assembly GCF_026155325.1 of Desulfobotulus pelophilus. NCBI lineage: Bacteria > Pseudomonadati > Thermodesulfobacteriota > Desulfobacteria > Desulfobacterales > Desulfobacteraceae > Desulfobotulus > Desulfobotulus pelophilus. The sequence continues at coordinate 51,801 of NZ_JAPFPW010000011.1, forward strand.
CGTTTCTTGAGAATATCCAGATGCCTGCCATAGTGCCGGCCATCCGGTGTCACAAAAAGAATACGGCCGCGAAGGTTCTTTGTATTATACCAGACCACAAATTCATCCACCCACTCATGGGCCTGCGGTAAAGAAAAAAACGGCTTGAAAGGATAGACAGGACGATATTTTATGGTTCTGAAAAGGGTTTCTGGGTAGGAATTATACATGCTCACACCCGGCCTTGAAAAAGATGGAACCTTACCGGGTTTCTGCAATGTGGCCAGCATGGTAGCTCCTTTCACAGGACCAGCATTATTTGCATGCAAAACCAGACTGTCAGGACGGATACCGTGAAGCATACAGCTCACACAAGTTTTGAGCTAAGAACATGCACTCATTCTCATGAACCCTTGCAGCAATGGTTTGTATGCTGGATTTTTTAACAGATACGAATAAGACCGAAACCCTCTCGATAAAGCATCCGCTGTTTCAGATATGATCACACCGATCAGATATTTTTATCTGCGTCGAGTGGGAAATGAACTTTTTAATAACTCTTTGATGGACTCGTAAAATTTCTTGCTTCAGATTTTCAGTAATAACAAGATCAGCCTGTGTAGCCCTGAAAAATGGCGTTTGTGGATTTTTTGCGAGACTACAATTGTAATGTCATATGTTTATATTTCTGATGGAGGTCGGGTGAATGAAGCGGATAATCAGAAATTCTTTAATTGTTACAGCATCATGTATGGTTTTGTGGTTTCCGGGTGTTTTTTTTGGACTTTCCATGGTGTTGACGCACATGGTGCCGGACAGATTGTCTCATTTTCTGGGCCGGATCGTGAGCATTGAGCAGATCCGTGTGAATCCTTTTACCCTTTCTGTAACGGTGCGGAAATTTGAGATCAGGGAAAAAGACGGGAGAGACTCCTTTGTTTCTTTTGATCGTTTTTATGTTAATGCGGAAATTCTTTCTTTGATTCAGCGTGGCCTGATTTTAAAGGCTGTGGAACTGGATAAACCCGAAATTTATCTGACTCGTTTTTCGGATATGACATTTAATTTTTCAGATATTCTTGCGGGCATTCAAAGTGCTGCACCGGCGGATGCAGAAGTTGACAAAACAGGTTCTGAATACCCACCCAGCTCCTTTCACTTTACCGTGCAGGATATTCGAATTGTGGATGGACGTATTGAATACAGAGATCTTCCTGCGGACAAGACGCATCGATTTGATCCCATTAACTGGCACTTGCCCCTGATTTCCAATACAGAGCACCACAGGGATATTTTTTCAGAGCCTGCCCTACGCTTTGCTCTGGATGGCGCCCAGATCTTTGTTAATGTGTGGACAAAGCCCTTTAAAGACACCATGGAAACGTTTGTGGAACTTGGAGTGTCCGGTCTGTCCCTTCCCATGTATGCGTCATATCTTCCAGAGGATCAGGTGAGTTTTATGCTTGAAAAAGGCACTCTGGATCTTACGGGCCAAGTGTCCTTTCGTATGGAGGAAAACCCGGTAGTGGAGGTGCAGGGGGATCTGATTCTTTCGGATATACATGTGATGGATAAGGCAGGTGAAGATATTTTTATGCTGCCCCGGCTGGAGTTGAGTCTTAACCCATCTCCAGTTCTCGAAAACCGTCTGCACATTGATACGCTTTTGATTCAGTCCCCCGGTCTTTTTGTTCAGCGCAGGGAAGATGGCAGCATCAGCCTGAATGATCTGATACCGGCTCCGGTTGATGCAGCTGATACATCCATTTCGGAAAAGATGGTTGCAGAAGATGAAAAAAATAAGGAAATCAGTGATGAAAGTGGCTTTTGGGTGGAGGTGGACAACTTTATTCTGGATGATGGCAGACTGCAATTCATGGATTTTGCAGTGCAGGCCGGAGGCAGTAACCCCACCCAGTTTTCTGTGCTAACGGATATTTATCCCCTGCAACTTGAGATATCTCCTTTTACCACGGTTCCTGACCATGCTTCTGTTTTTGATTTCAGTGCAGGTCTGAATGGGTCGGCCCAGCTTGCCATAAAAGGAGAGGTGCAGCTGACTCCCCTTTCCCTTGCAAGCGATCTTGTTTTGTCGGATTTTGCCCTTATCTGGCTGCAGCCTTATCTGCCTGAGAATATCCAGCTGGTGATCCGTGACGGAATGGCTTCTGCCGGAGCCAGTATTGCCTTTGCCATGGAGGAAAACAGTGGTTTTTCCCTTTCCCTTGAGTCTGATACGGCAATACTTGCCTTTAGCTCTGAGGATGCTCTGGAAGGAAATTCTTTTCTGGGCTGGGATGCTTTGACTGTTCAGGGTATCCGGGTGGATATGCATCCATTGCGTGTGGATGTGGATGAAATCGCCTTCAAAGGTATGTATGCCAGCCTTGCAGTGCTGGAAGACGGTGGCATGAACCTTGATAATATTTTCATCAGGGAGGAACAGGAGGAAGACGCTGCCGTAAAAAAAGAAAAAGCCGATGAATCAGGCGGCCCTGTTTTTCTCCGCATCGGTGCCTTTGTAATGGATGATTCAGATTTCCGTTTTACAGACCGCCGTGTACTGCCCCATTACGATACCCGTCTGAACCTTGGGAATCTTCGCATTGCGGGCCTGACCTCCGAGGATTTCAGGGCTGCGGATGTTCATGCGAAGGGGCTGATTGACGGGTATGCTCCTTTGAAAATTACCGGCTCCATGAATCCTTTGAGTGAAAATCTTTTTGTGAATCTGGATTTCAGCCTTGGCAATCTGGAGATGGTGCCCTTTTCTCCGTATACGGGAAAATTTATAGGAAGGGCCATTGAGAAGGGCAAGTTACATCTTGATGTGAAATATCATATAGAAAATCAAAGGATTACAGCAGATAATCATCTTCTTTTAGATCAGTTCACCCTTGGCAGAAGGGTGCCAGGTCCCGACGCCATGAACCTGCCTGTGGGACTTGCCATCTCCCTTCTCAAGGACAGGCATGGCAAAATAGAAATTGACCTGCCCGTCTCAGGGAGAACCGATGATCCGGAATTTGCCTGGGGAAAGCTTGTACTGAGAACCCTTCAGAATCTCATTGTGCGGGCGGCAGCTTCACCGTTTTCTCTGGTGGCATCTCTGGTGGGCGGTGGCGAGGAAATGCAGTTCATTGAATTTGAACCCGGAACTGCGGATCTGGATGAGACAGCCCATGGCAAACTTCTGTCCATCCGGACCCTTCTTTATGAAAGACCGGGCCTGAGGATGGAGATTTTAGGATACGCAGATGAAAAAAATGATACCCGTGCCCTGGCGAAACAGAATCTGGAGAGAAGAATCCGGATGCGTGCATCCGCAGAGGGTGTGATTTCTGATAAAGGTGATATGAATGCTGAAACAAGACATGATTATCTGAAGATACTGTATCAGGATGCCATGGCTGCCCGAGGGGATGAAAGTCCCGAAGCCAGTAAAGATGCGGAGCTGTCCGTTGAAGAAATGGAAGAGGTTTTGCTGGAGGGGTGGGATATCCGGACGGCTGATCTTTACCGCCTTGCCATGGAAAGGGCCGGTGCCGTCAGAGCCTATATCCTTGATGACGAGAGAATTGACGCGCAGCGGGTTTTTTTCAGGGAATCTTCCCAACCCCTGAAAACAGGCGATGATTTCGTAAGGGCCGGTCGGGTGGAGCTGGGGCTGCAGTAGGGCTTTACAGAATTATCATGCAGGTTTCAGTGGGTCTGACGTGAGAGCTCATCAATTATCATACGATGCACATGAAGGGCTGTCTGCGGATCGCTGGATTCCATTCTGCGGAGGGCTGTGGAAGTTAAAAAGGACAGATGCGCATCGGTTTCCGCCACATAGGAGAGCGGACTGATCCATGAATCATAGGCTGCGAACTCGGCAAAGAAGGTGCCGGGTTCCAGTGCCCGCAGCGCCGTGTGTTTCCCTTCTGCTGTGACTTCATATTCCCTGATCAGTCCTTCTTTGACAAAAACCATGGATTTCACCGGGTACCCGGATCTGAATATGACTGACCGGGCTTCAAATTTTTTATGGTCCATAAAAGGATTCATTTTTTCCATTAATGCTTCCACCTTTTCCTGACGGGCAAGGTGGGCAAGCAGATCGTCGGCAACGGCATCAAAAAGGGATTCTTTTATACTGTCCCCGTAAAGGTTGTTCAGGTTGGCATTCATTTCAATCTCTTCGAGAATTCTGTCTTCACTCCATTCCAGTGCCTTGTTTCTATTTTCAAAAAACTTACTATTTTTTTCTGTTTTGTTGTCTGTACCATGGAGGATCAGTTCTTTGAAACGGGGAGATACTCCGGAAAAAAGTACTGCAATTCCGGAACCGTCGATTTTTTGGAAAAGCCGTAAAAAACTGTTGATGGCAGAAATATCAAAACCTGTTACCCCTTCAAAACTGATGAGAACAAAACGGGTATCCTGATTTTCTGTTTTTTTCATTATGGCAGTGGTCAGCGTACTGACGGAACCGAAAAAAAGGTATCCTGTAAGATGAAAGATCTGCACTCTGTGTCCGTTTTGGATCAGCATACGTCTGTGGGGTAAAGACCTTTGTTTTGTACTTTGTTCTTTTTCAAGGCTTTGGGATTGCGCCAGAGCAGGGATGCGGCTGAAGCGGACTACAAAAAGTACAAGGCTTGCAAGAAGGCCGAAGAGAACACCTTCCAGATATCCAAAGATCCCTATAATGGCAAAGACGAAAAGGATAACGCTATAGTCTGCAAGGGGCATGCGGCTGCGTGTATCCACAATAAAATCAGAAATAAAGGAAATTCCCAGTAGCAGAAGAAACCCGCCTAAAAGACCTTTGGGAAAGACGGAAAGAATCTGTCCCCCAAAAAAGAGAGCGCATGTCAGCAGAAGGGCCGCAGTGATGCCGACAAGGCGGGTGTATGCTCCGGTTTTAAAACCCAGCATGGAAAGGCTGATGGAATTGTAACCAGCAGGAGCACCGGCAAAGGCTGCCAGTATATTACCGCTGCCGTTGACCACCAGTTCCCGGTTGATATCCAGGTCCTGCCGGGAAGCCAGTTCAATCCCATTGGAGTTAAGCAGAAGACCGATCATGGCAATGAAAGGAATAATGGCAAGGGTGGGCATTTGCCCTGCAATGGCAGACCAGTCAACCTTGTAGATGTCTGTGTAACTGAAGGCCGGCCAGAGGCTTGTGGTGGAAAAGTCAGCAAAAAAAAGGCCTTTTTCTCTGGCCATATCCATATGGATACCGGATATGGGTAAAAATGCGTGATAAAGAAAAAGTACCACCAGCATGGACCCCGGAAGGATCATGAAATGGGACCAGCGCTTCATGCAGAAAAAGAGAAGAAAAGCATACAAGGTACCCGGCACCCAGAGTATAATGTTTTCTTTGTCCAATAGAAAATGCAATGAATCCTTTGTTATGGAAATACCGGTCATGACTTCCAGGCTGCCATGGGTGAGAAGCCATCCGGTGCCTGCCAGAAAACCTGCCACAACCGGATAGGGCATGAAGCGCAGGAGTTCGGCAAAGCGCAGCTTTGCGGCCAGAATAAAGACAAGGCCCGTAGCCAGACTGGAGAGCATCAGTCCGGCTACTATGGTGATAAAAACCGTATCCGGGTCCGTCATTACCATGGAAGCGGCCATGCCTGCTGCGGCACCTGCGTAAATGGCCGTTGGCGCATCCTGAGGGAAGTTGATGCTGGATCTGAATCCACCGAAAAGTGTTGTGATACCAAGCAGAAGAACGGCACCCGTCAGGGTAAGTCCCATGGCCCGCTGGGCGTGTATCTGCAGCGGGCCTGCAAAGATCATGGCTGCAAATGAAACCTGAATAATCAGGCCCATGAGACCTATAATAAGACCTGCACTCAGGCCGGGAAAAGCCTTTGATGAAGACAGATCTGTGATCAGCTCCTGAAAAAGAGAGGGTAAGGGAGAATTCGGCAAGGTTGTATTCCGATTTTGATTGTTATTGTAAGTAACTGGCAACGTTACACTCAACCCCTGAGCCGTGTCAATTACTTGTTTTTCAGGCATATGCATGAAAGGAGGATCAATATTATGCTTCAGTTGTTTGAGGCGAAAAATATTGGAAAAAGACCTGAGCAGCAGGGGGAGTCTGGAAATGGGGCAGGATTTTTGTGTATGGTATGGAGGAGGGAAGGGGAAAACACCCCCGGATTTCCATCAGAAACCTGGATATACTAAGCGTAGCCGCCCTGTTCAGGGCGGAAAAAAACTCGTCCAGAAGCAGGAGCTTTCGTTTTCGCAGCAGGGCGCGGGCCAGTGCCACCCGCTGTTTCTCGTTGCCGGAGATTTCATGGGGACAGGGAGATACCAGCCCTTGAAGCGCGAAGTGATCCATGAGTTCCCGGCAACGGTGTTTTTTTTTTGCGTTATGGCCGCTTTTCCGTTGAACCATGAAATATCATAAAGACGGCTTCGGTAAAGGCCTGTCAGCTCATTGAGCCTGTATTGATCCGATGCGCTCAGGTCTTGGGTTTCTGCAAGGTAAGGTTTCGCCACATCCGGCCCTTTGAAAAGCCGTGTCCAGCGGATGAAAGCTTCGCGATCCGACCAGGCAAGGGCACGATCCTTAAGGACGAAGTCGGTGTTCTGTGGTCGTGTTTGTGGTCGAGTTCAATGAGAAACCGAAAGCAACACCCCAACCATACAGCCTCCCGACCCCCCTTTCTCCGTTACTGGAGACGGAGTTTTTCCTGTATTATCGGAAGGTAGAGGAGAAGGCGAAAGAGCTACGGCCAGCCCCCATGAAAATCCAACGGCCCCATTCATGGATCTGTCTGCGTCGTTAGGACCTCCATCTTCAATTTCCAAGAAAAGACAGGAGTTCCCTTCAACAAGTCCATCACTGTACAGGTCAGCAGCAGGAGCCGGACATAGCCCCGCTGCTGTCACAGGCGCTGACCGTATCCGGTTCCTGCTGTCTTCAACAAATGTTTGCCATCCGTTCTGCACATCATATATTCTTAAGATACTGCCCTTTTGAATTCGATTATCCCTGGATAAGGGGATGATCATAAAAGCACTTTGCCCTGCACTACTGAAATCTGTGATCTCAAAATCGAAGACCGGACCATGGTGTTGCATGCCCCGGTCTTCGGGATAAAGGGCTGGGCTTCCTGAAGGTCCTCCATAAAGGACAATATCCTCCATGGCTATCTGAATCCCCTGTTTTCCTGCGGCAGAGGCCACGGCTCCCGGCCGGATACGCAGCCCCGGAACCGTTTCCGCATGGAGATTTGCATCAGCGGCAAGGCGCACCCGGTGGGGATAGGCATGCTCCGGGTCGAGATAATCGGGTATCCTGTTTTCAGAAAAATCCAGAAGACCGCAGCCATCTCCAGGAGCACCGGGGTCAGGGCAGACATCCAGTATCCTGAAACGTATCCCTGCATGGGACGCAATACCAAGGGAGGCATTGGATACACGGAGGCTTACGTCATAAAGACCCGGCGGAAAAACGGTTGGGTCCAGAATCCATTCCGAGCCATCCCCAGAATCATGAAAAAGGCGTCCATCAGCCCCCAAAAAGGTCCATTCGTAGATAAATTCGTCTGACAGGCCATTGCGAACCACATGAGAACTGATTTTTCCTGGTCCCTGTCCCTGCACAAGGGCTGTAACGGGCATGGACACATCCGGCTGAAGCAGAGAAAGGCGGATGAGGGGCGGCTGGGGGTTGGGGGTAAAGGTAAGGGCATGCCTTAATGATATGCTTTTTTGCGCATGGACAGGATCTCCAAGCACAAAATCCACATCCAGAACAGAAGAGACCTCGCCGGGTGCCTCAAAAACAAGGGCTGCGATCTGCGTTGCGTCCTGTTCCTGCTGGGGTTCATCAAAAACAATTTCCCCCTTTCTCAGATTCTCAGGGAGTATCCACGCGGCTCCTTCCGTTTCAAAGGGAACCCGGACAGGATAGCTGGGAGCCCTGCCGTCCATGAAAATACGTACGGAAACAGCCCCACCGGCACCCGCCGTCTGGGCTTTGGAAACAAAGCCGACCCTTGGATACACAAAAATATCCAGCATGTCCTTTCTGGAAAGATCCTGAACCTCTATCCTGTACAACCCGGTTTTCAATATATCCAGCTCATACCTTCCGATAGAAGTTTGCCTGAATATGCCATCCTGTGACAAGACCGATCCATTAAGGCGAATCTGCAAAATTTCCGGAGCAACCCCTCCGGATATGGAGAAAGCAACTCTGTCACCAAGGTCTGCCCGGATGGTTTGCGCAGGATTCCCATCCTTATCCATTATTGAAAATGAAGAAAGAGCAAAGCTTGCACTGACGCTGATACTGGCTTTTACATTGAGGTCTCGGCGGGGATTTTCCTTTGAGCCATCACTCCAGCCCACAAAAATATAGCCGCTGTCGGCAAGGGCTGTTACAAAATTACCCTGCCCTCCCTCCCTGACGGTTTGCATATCAGGACCGAAAATCGTACCATTGGCTCCGGCTTGGTAACGCAATGTATAGGTCTGGACGGGTAAGGCTTTAAAGACTGCAACGACCGTGCAGTCTTGGCTGATGGGGCCCGTGGCATAGGTATTGCCGGAAAGGCTACCATTGCAGCCACCAACACTCTCAATCGCGTAACCGCTGTTCGCAGAAACAGCAAAGCTTGCGGTCTGCCCGTGCTCCACACTGCGGGTGTCGGGCTGAATTTTTCCGCCTGCACCGGATCGGGCATCCACGGTATGGACCTGCGGCCTGAAAGCAGCCTCCACAGTGCAGTCTGCCCTTACCGGCCCTGTGGTGTAGGTAGTTCCGAGAAGAACACCATTGCAGCCCCTTACCTGATCAATAATATACCCCGAAGGTGGAAACAGGGTAAAAGACGTGGTATTGCCCTGAATAACAGGACTGCTGGCAGGCCGTATGGCATCCGTGAAACCGGATACGGTACTTACGGTAAAGGTTTCAATGGGTCTTCCGATGGCAAGAATTCCATCCCTACCGGCCTTCGTGGGAGAACTGCCCGGAGTGTTACCTCGCCAGCGGTACGTGTGTACTCCCCCGACAGGGGTGGAAAAAACCATTTTCCCGATACCGACACCGCTTGGCCTGCCTTTGGAATTCGGCAGTGCCCGATAGTTAAAAATCGCAGCATAGTCCCCCTCTCTGTTACGCGTATCACTGCCATGGGGCGATGAGGTGGCATCGGCAATATACACCTCATAGCTGTCATCAGAGATTCTCCTGGGTGTTGAGTAAATAATCATGACATGACCCGTATTTCCGGTGACATCGCCATCCGTATCTTTATAGGCAATAAGATCACCCGGAAGGGCATCCCGGATATGCCCAACCGAACTCCAGTATCGGCTTTCTGCACCGTCACGGATAGCTATGATACGATCATAGTAATCCTTTGCCCGGGGCCTTACAGGGGCTCCCGTGCGACTGCTTTTGGGAAAATCATTGAAATAGGGCGAGGGACGTTCCGGATCAGGGGTGGAAGTATCCAGCCTCTCCAGAATTTTTCCAACCCAATATGAGCAGTCAACATGGAATTTTCCTTGATTATCGAACACATATTTGTCGTTTCTGTAGAATGTTTCCGTTACACGACCCAGCAGGGCATCGTGGGCCTTAATGAGTTTTTCTCCCATGGTCACAGGATTTTCACCAGTGCCGTCAAAAGCTTCTGCTTTGCGATTCAGAAAAATAGCCAAAAGACACAGGATGATGACCATGGAAATACAGTTTTTAACTATTTTCATTTTTTTTTCCTGGCTTTAAAAAAAGCGATATGGAAAGGGCCACCCTGGGGACCCATAAAACCATAAATTACGATTATGAATTTCAGATATAACCAGAGAAATCCCACACTCTCTGAAAGGGTTAAAACCACCACAAAACCAATAGGGTTCTAATTATAAAGGAAAATAATATGGGCCGATTAAAAGATACACTTCACCACACATCAGAAACTGCCCAACAGACAGCTCAAAAAGGCCCTATCCATTTCTTCGGTTTCTGATTCAGGTTGAAAAAGATCCTTATGAGCACCGCTTACCAACAAGGACCTATAGCAAATGACATACCAGCACCCTAAAAACAGCGAATGCGCTGCTTCTTAGTTTTTACCAACAAAGCAAAACTTTCTTCCATAATCATTGTTGACAAAAAATGCCAAATAATGGCACTTTTGAGCAAAACAAAGCACGATACAGGCACTGGCCATTCACCGATACACCATGTCAATGGTGATTCCATCACGCAGTATGTGTTGTTTTTCTTATTCTGTTTGTGGTCTTTGTGTAATGGCCTAATTTAAAAGTATAAAATTTTAAAATTTTAGGTTTTTTATATGGAAACGGCCCTTGGTTTAGCGTGTGGGATGATTGTATAAGTATTTAAATCCACTAAAAAATAGTTTTTTTGATTGCGGCACCTAAGACCCCAAATTAATACAATAATGATTTGGATTGTGTGGTATGAAAAACAAGATTGCTAACTTTAGTTCACAGGAGTTTTTTTCATAAAAATGAGGCATCCCAGTATTCGAAATTATTAGGACTTTTTTTCTTGTCATTTACTCAAAAAAATATTTCAGAAGAGGTCTAAGTGGTTGTCACAGAGAAAGGCCCTGCGGACACAGCGGCAGGCACAGTGACCATGGGGTGCTTTCAACGTTGCTGAGGGCAGAACGGGGGGGCATGGTGCCCATCTTGTGGGAATAGGATCTTGTTTTTAAATGGAAAGATAGGGGGGGGAGCAAGGATGCCTTGGGTGTCCTGTGGTGGGCATCCTGCGGTGGGCAATCAGGCCGCATCACAAAACACTTCAGACCCGGCACCCCGCATACAGCGCAGACCTCTGAGTTTGCAGTGCATTCTTAAAACTTCCGGATCTCCCACGGCGGTGCCGAACTGCTCTAAAAGGGTATCCATGGAAGATACAAAAACGGTAGCATCCAGCCCTAAGCGTTTGAGAAGGGGAGGGGCCTTCCGGTAGATATTTCCCCGTTTTTTGCGCGTAAGCTGTCTTCCTGTCCAGTCCACAAGCTCTGCATATTCATGGAATCCGAAGGGAATGGCAAAGGCCATATCCGTCAGATCATCAAAGGGGGCAAGGGAAGCCCTCGGTTTTTCCTGCTGAGTATTCGGGGATGCATCCCGTGGTGTGACGGAACAGGCATCCGCATCCTTTGCCTTAAGGGCATCCAGCCTTTCCTTAATGGACGTAAAATCTGAAGTTTCAGGGGTTTCGGCCATACCCGCACGGACAGGGTTGAGATCCACATAGGCCATGGCTGCCAGAATGGCCTTTTCATCGAGAAGGGCCTGACTTTTGAAACGTCCCTCCCAGAACCTGCCGGAAATGCCTTCCTCCTGATTGGCTTTTCTTGCGATGGATTCATTGAGCATCCGCATGAACCACGAAACATCATACAGGCGGCTTCGGTAGAGGCCTGCCAGCTCATCAAGCCTGAGCTGATCCGATGCGCTCAGGTCTTCGGTTTCTGAAAGGTAACGTCTCACCACATCCGGTCCCTTGAAAAGCCGTTTCCAGCGGGTGAAGACTTCACGATCCGATAAGGCAAGGGCACGATCCTCATCCACACGCAGCACGATGTGGTAATGGTTGCTCATGACCGCATAGGCCGCCACATCAATGGAAAAGATGGCCGAAAGCTCCATGATGCGCTCCGCTATCCAGCCCCGGCGGTGGTCAAAGTCCATGCCGGACTGTTTGTCCTTGCCACAGAGAAAAGCCCTGCGGACACAGCGGCAGACGCAGTGATACCATGGGGTGCTTTCAAGACTGATGAGGGTGGATCGGGGGTAGGTCATGGGGGCACTCCTGTAAAGATAGAATTTTGTTTTTAAAGGGAAAGATAGGGGGTTTTGGAATGGGGGTCAAGGACAAAGTGGGTGTCCTGTGAGTTGCTGTTCTGTGTAATTGCTGTGTAGTTGGCCGCATAGGCAGCCACGTCGTTACCTTTCCCTTCCTTCACGAATAATATCAACGATTTCCTTCGTGGAAATTTTAGCTTTAATGGTTGGAATGTCCAAAGGGGAATCAGAAATATTTTCAGGAATTAAAGCAAATGTGCGACCATCTTTTCTCCGAATGAGGACTTTACCGGAAGTTTCAGCCTGATCGAGAACAATCGCAAGCTTTTGTCTTGCTTCTGAATATGTGTAAATTTGCATTTTATGCCTCCAGTGTTGAGATTTTTAGACTTTTGGCAACGGCACACAACTTTGAGTCCAATGTCAGTAAGGGTGCTTTCTGTCTTAAGGCACAATCCAGAAAATAGGCATCATAGGCATAGATATTGGTTTTTTGAGATATTGTTACGGCATTTGCAAAATCGGTTTCAATATACCGAATCGGAATTTTTTTAAAAATATCAAGCCCTTTTTCGGCCTCTGCAAGACTCACTCGCTTTTTTTTAAACATTGCCGAAAAGGCATTTCCAATTTCCCAAGGAATAGAACCTGGGCCAATGAGGGTATTTCCTCTTGTTAATTCAATAATTTTTTTTCGTTCAGGTTCATCTACTATGACTGCTATTATTGCTGAAGTATCGATTACGATCTCCATTATCAGCTCCAAAATATAAGATTTTTGACAATTGTACAATTCTGATATGAGTTGTCAAGTGCAGAAGTGGAAGGTTCAATGCATGGGATGACTTTTAAAGGTTAGGGTGGGAACAAAGACCAAGTGGGAAGACCAAGTGGGTGTCCTGTGGTTTGGTTGAGGCGCTTGTTATAGGCTAAATAGCAAATCACCATAACCTGACAAAATAGATCCAATACCAACAAATAGGAATGTAAGCACTACAGATATATTCACTAAAACTTTAAATTTTCTTTGCATGTATATTTCACAAGTGAGCTGTGCTGGATGTATAACACTTGCAAGTTTATTTATTTTTACAATAAAAAGTGCCTCCCCAAGTACAGCTAGGAATGGAATAATGGATCCAACGCGTTGGATTAATTTTCCAATAGGCTCGTTAATAAAGTCAAACGCTATGAAAAAGCCGATAGTAATTGACGAAAACAATATAAAAAAACACCAGAACCTGAAATAAATCAACACTTTATCGGTATTTTCATCGACCCACTTTTGAGTATCATGAGGTAGCTCCTTATAAATCTCTGTTAGTGGACGTTTATAGTCATCTTCTATAGTCGCCAATTACAAATTTCCTTAATCGTAAATGAAACCCTGATTAGCCCTATAACGGGGCGGGGGTATACGCCGCCCCGATGGCGCGAAGCGTCCGCGCCATCGCCGCGCTCTGCGGCAAATTTGTAGCGCAGCGGAAAATTTGTCCGACAGCAGCGCCTTGTTAGGGGATCTAAACACCATTTCTTGCTGACTTAATATCAAGGAGATTAATTTTATCAATCTTGCTCTTATGAATTACAATTGTTAGCTTCGCCGGGTACTTGAACCGCATTTCACTAATGCGGAATGTCCACAACATTATTTTTAAAAGATCTTCATCGCTTATAGTTTTATGCCCTTGAATTCGAGTAATCCCAGAACCAAAAATCGGCGTGGCTACGCTCTGCTGACCATATACATTGTTGACCTTGTCCCAAAAATTAATTAGGAATTCAAGGTACTCAGGCATAGTGAGCACCGCTTTATTGTTGTTATCGAACTTCGTAAAAGCAGCCAAAAGAAAATCTTTATATACGCAAATAGAGCCTATCTGATATCGCAACTTTTTACCCACGACTCGCCCGGCGTTGCAATCGAGCTTTTCACTTTCATCGAAGGGATAGTTATCAATATGGCTATCAAGTTCTGAAACTTGATCTCCAAAATATTTTTTTACAAAAATTCCGTTCAGCGAATTTTCAGAAATTATTTTGTTATCTACGATTGTGTCAAAGTACTCATTGAAAGAAATGGCCTTGAATCCGGATTCGGAAAAAATGTCGCCTACCTTTATCGTTACCTCGCTTCCTTCAATATTGATATCAATTTTATTGAGATTGTTAGACCAAATCCAAATTGCTAAATAAATTAGAACCAACAGCCCGACAAATATCCACCCATAGGTACTTTTGCAATTTGTTGGAATATCGACAAACAATACAAATAAAGAAAGTGTTGCGCTTATGGCAGAGGTGATCTTGAGAAAATTCTCAATCACCCTCCTGTCAATAAAACTAACCTTTGTCATACTTCGTACCAGTAGTAATCTGGACTCGTTTTGGTGGCAACCATAAAATCGCTATTATTCAGTGCAGCCTCAATGATGTCCTTCTTGTTGGGTATGTGAAGTGTCGGAACCTTACTCATTGAATCTCTAAAAATAGGCAAGTTACCCCATAGACTTTTCACAGACTGTTTCAGTGAACCATTAAGCAACAGGCTTTCCTTAGAGTCATATTCTGGATATACAACAATAACAGGCAGCCCTTGATTATTTATTCCGTAGTTAATTTCTTCTCGTAGAGCTCTTGAGCTTACTGTGTTTGAGCTAAGAAAAAGTACAATATTTTTGGAGTTCCTAAGGCGCTCTTGAAGTCTTGGCTTTAGTGTTTTTTCCCAATCACTGCCGTCACGGACGTTGTACGTCTTATCATGTGAATCATTAAAAGGAAATGATGCTTCTTTTCCTTTCCATGCCCGTAACATGTTGTAATAGCAGAAATCTTTTGTTGCATGTGCGCCGAGAGCGCTTGCATTGAAAGGTTCTGCAACGTAAAAGGCAGCGTAATTGCCGTTTCTATATGCCATTTTTTTCTCCAAAAGTTATATTTCCGGTAGCGAGGCTTGGCCCCTAACAGTGCAATAAGTGGAAATTTTCCATGTTATCCGTCCCTATATCCGGAAAGTTTTCCACTTATTCTGATATTAAAGGCTAAAACATGGAAATCCCTGCTTAGCCCTCGTCCGTTTATCAAAAAAAGCCTGATTTTCCATGTATCCTGCTATCAAACCCCAAAACATGGAAAAAAGGCTAAAATACCGTCCCCATCATCTTCAAACTGCAAGTTTCCACGGCCAGACTTTTTCTCCCCATCCCCACAGCCAAAACGATCTTTTCCCCATATCCTACCCCTCCACCCATGACAAGCTTTTATTTCTTATCCCCCCATCTTCTCCCATCAAAGACGCTCTCCCCCCATGCTTCCCCGTCATAAACCGCACTGGGGCCAGTCCGTGGATCTCCGGCTCCATGGGCTGAAAGCTCAAGGGATCGCGGAGCTGGCCGTGGCAGTGGATGCCGGATTCGTGGGTAAATACCCTATTACCCGTCACGGGCTTGTCCGGTGGGAGAGGGCAGCCCGTAAGCCCTGCCACATGGCGGGAGAGGGGCCGCAGAGCTTTCGTGTTCACGCCATGGGGGATTTTTTTGAGGGTCAGGGCCATGACCAGCTCCTCAAGCCTTGCATTTCCTGCCCGTTCGCCAAGGCCGTTCACCGTGAGAGACACGGCATTGGCTCCGCTTTCAAGGGCGGTGAGGGCATTGGCTGTGGCCATGCCCAGATCGTTGTGGCCGTGGAATTCCAGATCAAAGGGAGATTTTTTCTTTAAGCTTTCAACGAGCCGGGAAATTTCGAGGGGGCTTGCCACACCCACGGTGTCGGAAATGCGGATGCGGCGGATGGGAAAACCTTTCAACATTTCAAGAAGATCCAGCATGTCTTCCACGGGGGTGCGGGTGGCATCCTGAAAGCCAAGGCTCACTCCCTCAAAGCGGCTGAGGGCAAGGGGCAGAAGGGTTTCAAGGCGGGTTTCAAGGATGGCCTTATCCCAGCCCAGCACCCGGAGCTGACGGGTGGAGACGGGAAAGGCCATGTGAATTCGTTTCATGCCGCAGGCTTCGGCGGCTTCCAGATCCTTTTCATGGAGTCGGCACCAGCCAAAGATGCGCTCCTTTGAAAGATGTTTTGCGATGTGGCGGAGATACCGGGCTTCTTCGCCTCCCATGACGGGAATGCCCGCCTCGATCTCATCCACCCCCGCATCCAGCAGCATGGATGCAAGGCGGATTTTTTCCGCCATGGAAAAGGCCAGCCCCGGTGTCTGCTCGCCGTCCCGTAAGGTGGTGTCGATGATGAGGGGCCGGAAAAGGGCAGGGCGGTCTTGTTCCATGGGCTCATCCTTTCAAAAAGAACTCCCGTTTCAGGCCGTAAGGCAGTGCCTGTCGGGTCAGCTCTGCCTCATCGGAATGGGATGGCGCAGGGCCACAAGCTGGGTGGCCTGCCATCCCGTATGGTGATAAAAAACAAGGGCCTGGGTGTTGCTGCGATCGGCAAGGAGCTGGATGCGGGTCATGGCCTGATCCCGGCACCAGCGAACGGCCTCCTGAATCAGCGCCGTGCCGATGCCCCGGCCCCGAAGCCCCTCCTTTACCACCAGATCCTCCAGAAGCCCCACCTCTCCGCCTTCTGCGGTGGAGATGAGGCCTTGCACCGTCACCATGCCGATGACCCGGTTTTCCTGTCTGGCCGTGAGCACAAGGGCATTTTTTTCACGGATCAGGGTGGAAAGGCCTGCGGCCTGTTTGGCGGCATCGGGTGTAAAATCCGCTTCCAGGGTAAAGAGACCCGCCAGCAGCTCCACCATGGCGGGGATGTCCGCATCAAGGGCTTTTTCAATGCAGAAGGCGGGCCTTTTGGATGTCATGGGGCCTGCCCCAGCGCAAGTTCCTGACAGATGGCCCCTTCCTCCATGGCATCGAGAATGGCATCCACCGAAGATTCCGACTCCACGCCGCCGTACCAGATATTCTGTGGATAGACCACCAATACCGGACCTTTTTCGCATTGTTTGAGGCAGCCCGTGCTGACCACCTGGGCATCCAGCCCCCGGTCGAGGATTTCTTCTTCTATATAAGGTAAGAGGCTGGCAGCGCCTTTTTTGTGGCAGACCCCCTGGGGGTCGCCGGAAAAGCGGAAGCTGGCGCATACAAGGATGGTGTGCTGGGGAAGGGCCATGGGAGTTCTCCTTTGAAGTTTGTTTGAAAAAAGTGGATTTTTAGTAACTGTTACGCATGTTTGATTTCAAATCTTTATCGCGTAAATGCTTCTGCATTGAATCGTGGTCTGGGGTGATCCAGAGTCCTTTTGCCCTCAGCCCCTCGCTTCGAGAGCCTCAGCGACCGAGCAGAGAGAGGGGAGAAGAGCAGGCACAGGGGCCTGCCCCTACAAGACCATTCATGCCCCGCATCCCCCTGCGCCAGCGCCGGAACAGGCCTTGATGCTGCGGGTTTTGAGATGCATCAGAGATGCCCCGGAAAAGGCGGGGGTCAGGGCGGTCTCGATGAGTCCCTCCACTTCGGCCACATCCACGCCGGACTGGAGCAGCACGGTTTTTGGGCGCTCTCCAATGCCACTCACAAGGAGCATGCGGCAGTCGGACAGAAGGGCGGTCATCTCTTCCCACCGGGATTCGCCGCCGCCCTTGGGCGGTGTGACCCGGGTATCCACCAGTTCAAAGTCTCCGTCCTTTTCCCGGAAAATCAGAAGACTATCCGCCTCGCCGAGATGCTGATTCACGAGAATCCCTTCTCTGCTGGCCACGGCGATGAAGGGCCGTTTGGGGCTGAGGATGCGGCAGGAATCTTCATCTGCTGGAATGTGGCTGTCCGGCACTTTGGGCATGGCCTCGCAGGCTTTGAGTTTGGCCATGAGACTGGGACTTTCCTGTTCCCCAAGGCAGCCCACGGCATCGGCCCGGCAGCGGGTGCAGTGGGTCATCTGGGGCAGATGGATGGCCGATGCTGCCCGGACTCTTTGCACAAGATCCTTTCCCGGCTCTTCCATATGGCCAAAGGCCGAGCCGGGGTTGGGGTAGTAGGGAATGCAGTTGAAGATGTCTGCGCCAAGGGAAGCTGCGGTGCGGGCCACTTCAGGAATGTGGTCTTCGTTTATGCCGGGAATGAGGATGCTGTTTACCTTCACGCTTATGCCATGGGCTTTGAGTTGAATCAGGGCTTCGCTTTGTTTTTCAAGGAGAATCTCGGAGCCTTCCATGGCCTGACGCACCCGTTTACCATGGCGGACCCAGGCATAGATGCGGCTTGCGATCTCAGGATCCACGGCGTTCATGGTCAGGGTCACATGGCTGACCTTAAGATCCGCCAGCTCTTCGATGTAAGGCCCGACGCCAAGGCCGTTGGTGGCAAGGCAGAGCAGAATGTCCGGATACTGCTGGCGCACAAGGCGCAGGGTTTCCATGGTTTCATCGGCATTGGCAAAGGGATCGCCGGGGCCTGCGATGCCCACCACGGAGATGTTCTTTTTTTCCGCAAACACATGGTCGAGATAGACCAGCGCCTGATAGGGCGAAAGGATACCGCTGGCCACTCCGGGGCGGCTTTCGTTGACGCAGTCGAATTTGCGGTCGCAGAAACGGCACTGGATGTTGCAGCGTGGAGCTACGGGCAGATGCACCCGTCCATGGGTTTTTCGTGCGGCCTTGTTGAAGCAGGGATGCTTATCAAAGATGGATGACATGGGAGCCTCCTTGGTTTTTTAGATGATCTGCCTAGATGCCCGTTTTCTGTATCCGGGGCAGACCCTGTTTTGATCTTTTTGAGGGAGAGCAATTATTCAGCAAATTTCCCATCTCCCTCTGGTGTAGGGGCAGGCCCCTGTGCCTGCCCTGGTTTTGGGCAACCACGGGGGGGTGCCCCTGCATGAAAACCCATGGTTAATTCAGGTTTTGTCTTCATAGATAGGAAAACCCCACCCCCGTTGCCTCCTGTCGCACTTCGAGAATGCCGTTGCAGATGCGCTCAAAAAGCTCCCGTGCGCCGCCATAGCCCAGTATGCGGATGGAGGGGCCGCCCACCCGGTCGTGGACGGGAAAACCCACACGGATAAGGGGCGTTCTGGTTTTTCTCGCCATGGCGTAGCCCTTGCTGGAACCCATGAAAAAGTCCGGCGGATTTTCTTCGGCAAGCTTTTCCAGGGTGGCGTAATCGGCACCTTCCACCACCTTCATTCCCGTCTGTTCATCTTCAGAAAGAAGACTTTCCAGGGATTTTTTCAATTGACCGGAGCGGCTTCCCGATGCAGCCACAAGGGTTTTTACGCCGATTTCCGCAAGAAAGGGTACAAGGCCTGCCACCAGATCCTCATCCCCGAAGACCATGGCCTTGAGACCGGATACTATTTTGTGACTGTCCACATAGGCGTCTATGAGCCGGGAGCGTTCTTCCAGCAGCATTTTGGGAATGGCCTGTCCGCTGAGATCCTGAAGAAGGGCAAGGAAGCGGTCCGTGGCCCGGATGCCCACGGGAAGCCCCTGAAAATGCGGCGCAAGACCGGATTTTCTGCCAAGGATTGTTAAGGGCGAGATCTCCCGCAAGGCGGATGCGGCCCCCAGATGCAGGCCCGCTTTCGCCTCGATCATGTTCTGCAAACTCTCTAGCGATACACCGCCACGGGGCAGGGTCTCGTATTCCTCCCATTTGCCGCCATCGAGGGTCTCTGAACTGTCCGGTACAAGACAGGGGAAAAGGCCCATGAGACCCACAAGATCCTTGAGATGGCGCTGATCCGCAGGGGAGAGTGCGGCGGTAAAAAGGGGCAGAAGCTCTTCCCGCTTTCCGGCCATGTTCGAAGGGCCTTCCGGAAGAAGCTGATCCACGAGGGCGGAAAGGCTTTTCCAGTAGCCTTCCTCATGGCTGCCGCTGTAACTGGGGGTAGAGGCAAAGATGAGGGGCGGATAGTCCGGGTTGGCTTTCCGGATTTCCTTCAGCATCATGGGCACATCGTCACCAATGGTTTCTGAAAGGCAGGTGGAGGCAATGCCAATGATTTTAGGTCTGTACTGGCGCAGGATGTTGTTGATGGCCATGCGCAGGTTGGCCCCGCCGCCGAAGATGGCCGTGTCTTCATGAAAATTGGAGGAGGCGATGTCCACGGGTTCTTTGAAATGGCTGATCATGTAGCGCCGGATGTAGGTGGCGCAGCCCTGGGAACCGTGGAGCAGGGGAACGCAGCCTTCCACACCCTTGAAGGCCAGGGCCGCCCCAAGGGGGGCGCAGAGGCTGCATGCGTTTTCCGTGACGGGTTTCATGATTTCTTCGGAATGGAACATGGTGCCTCCTTAAAATCCCTTTGTGTACCTGTGATATTTTTTGCTGTATCTTTCCTTTGTGCCTAAGGCGACAATGACTGCTTTGTAAGGAGAGTACAGAAATGAATTTCCGGTTTTTTTCTAAGCCCGCGTTTGGTGATGAAGATCTGGTTTGCCACTGTTTTGCCTATACCCGAAGACATATTGAAGAGGAGTATGCCCTCCATGGACGATCCCTCATTTACGAAAAAATTCTCCGGGAAAAACAATCCGGCGGGTGCGACTGCGCCAGTAAAAATCCCTTAGGCCGGTGATGCCTGCCGGACATCCGCCAGGTGGTGGAGAATTTTTCAGAAAAAAAGAAATCCTGATGCCCCTTTGTCAGCGGTCAAAAAACCGGAACACGGGGCTGGTCACGGTGGCGTGTACCTCCCGTGCGAAGTTGACCATGCCCTCAAAGCCCGCCAGCGGGATTTTCCGTTCGTGGTTGTGGTCGCAGAAGCCAAGACCAAGCTTGAAGGCAATGGGTCTTTCCTTCACACCACCGATGAAAAGATCCGCTCCCTTTTCCATGACGCAGGCGGAAAGCTCCAGAGGATTGGCATCATCTACAATGAGGGTGCCGGGCTTGCAGATCCGGGCAAGTTCCTCGTATTCGTCCCCGGCCCCCGTCTGGGTGCCTGCCATGACCACCTCCATGCCCAAAGCATCCAGCGCCCGGATCAGGGAAAAGGCCTTAAAGGCCCCGCCCACATAGAGGGCAGCCTTTTTGCCCTGAAGATCCGTTTTATAGCGCTGAATCTCCGGCAGGATGGCCCGGATTTCCTCCCGCACCAGATCCTTGGTACGCTCCATGAGATCCCTGTCCTCAAAAAAGGAAGCCACATCGTAAAGGGCTTTGGCCACATCCTCGATGCCGAAATAGGATACCCGGATGAAGGGGATGCCAAAGGCCTTTTCCATGTCTTTGGCAAGGCCGGTCATGGAGCCGGAGCACTGCACCACATTGAGCTTTGCCTCCGGTGCCTTCATGATTTCCTCCACCCGGCTGTCTCCGGTCATGACGGAAACCACATCTATGCCCATGCGGCGGTAATATTCCTTGATGATCCAGGCTTCGCCGCCAATGTTGAATTCCCCCAGAATATTGATGGAAAGGGGGCGGGATGCGGGCAGAGCCTTTTGATCGAAGAGGGAGAAGAGGGCGGTGCAGGCGGCCTTGTACCCGTCCTTTTTGGTGCCCTTGAAACCTTCGGAATGCACGGGCCGCACGGGAATCCCCTTTTTTGCCTCCACCTTCCGGCAGACGGCCTCCACGTCGTCGCCAATGATGCCGATGATGCAGGTGCTGTACACAAAGGCGGCCTTGGGTGCGTATTTTTCAATGAGATGGAGGAGGGCGGCCTCCAGCTTTTTTTCGCCTCCGAAGATCACGTCCTTTTCCTTAAGGTCGGTGGAAAAGCTTAAGCGGTGCAGCTCAGGCCCGGAAGAGAGGGCACCCCGGATGTCCCAGGTGTAGGCGGCACAACCGATGGGGCCGTGGACAATATGCAGGGCATCGGCAATGGGGTAGAGCACCACCCTGGAGCCGCAGAAGACGCAGGCCCGCTGGCTGACGGAACCTGCAAGGCTTTTGGTGTCGCAGCTCATGGTGCAGGGAGCCTCACCCGTTTTATGGATGGCGTTTTTTCTCTGTTCCAGTATGGAAAAACCTTGGTTCGGCATAAGTCCCCCTTTGCTGTAAAGCCCTTTAATATGGGCTGCGGATGTTCAGTTTATGGCACACAGGCCATTTTATCGGCCCGGTTCCTGAATAAGACAGCCGGGCTGTTTGTGAGTGATGTATTTCGAAAGGGTTTCAGCGGCCCTTTTGCCCTCACCCCGGCACTCAGACTAACAAGCTTCAGCAAATGGAACAGATCCGGTTTGTAGCCTGTGTGCCGGGCAAGGCCCCGGCCCTTCTCCCAGTGGGCTGGGCTTTACCCACAATTTTTATCAAGCCTGTTGAGTTGCAAAAATGTAGTTTTGAGGGTGTCTAAATGCTCTTTTTCCCTCTCTTTCCTTCATGACCTTAAAGTCCTTAAGGTCATTAAGGTCCTTAACGACAATACTAACGACCGGCCTCAAGGCCATAAAGGAGCAGGTGGGGCAGACACAATCTGCACCTGTGAATGAATTGCGCAGCCCCTGTTTTGTAAAGAAAGGCCCCTGTGCCTGCTCCTTGGGTGAGAGTTCCATAAAGAATATTCTCACCCAAGGGGGGGAAACAGGCCTGCTGCCCACCATTTTCTCTGTGTTAGTACCCCTGATTTCATAATTCCGGACTTATGGGTAAAGATAAGCCCAGTGGGAGAGGGGAGAAATAGAGACTGTGCGCCTTTCAGACCACCCGCTCAGATCACCAGCTCAAAGGATTCTTCCGGGCTGTCCCGATCCTTGCGATCCAGAAGGGCATCCAGAATCTTTTCCATGAGCCGGATGCCGCCCATGTAGCCCACCGTTGGAAAATAGCTGTGGCCTACCCGGTCAAAGATGGGAAAGCCGAAGCGCACAAAGGGCAGATCCTCATCCCTTGCCATGTATTTGCCGTAGGTGTTGCCCATGAGCAGATCCACGGGCTCCTTCTTGATCCATTGGTGGAGAAGGAAGAGATCACCATGGGCCTTGACGTTTACGGGCACGGGAAGATGGGCGGTCAGATCCCGGATTTTTTGCTCAAAGGCCTTGCCCGGCGTACCCGTCACCACATGGACGGGGTGCATGTCCAAGGCCACCAGAAACTCCACCAGAGAGACAAGGGAGTCCGGATCGCCGAAAAGGGCCACCCGTTTCTGGTAGAACCAGGCCTGCATGTCCGTCATCACATCAAGGAGTTTTCCCCTTTCCACGGCAATGCTTTCCGGAACACTGACACCGCCCACTTTCCTCAGGGTGTCCACAAAGCGGTCCGTGGCCTGAAGACCGATGGGCAGCTCAAGGGTATGACAGGGCACCTTGCACTGGGCATCCAGCTTGCGGGCCGCCAGATCCGAGGCCAGAGGTCCGAGGGCGATGGTGGCCTTGCTGTCTCCCGTGGCCTTCATTTCCGCAATCGTCACGCCTCCTTTGGGATACATGCGGAATTTTCCCGTCTGGGGTGCATTCAGCACATTGGAGGTGTCGGGGAAGACAATGGTTTTCAGGCCCATGAGACCTGCCATGCGCTTGACTTCTTCCATGTCCGAAGGTTCCACGTATCCGGGAATGATATTGAGGGTTTCATTTTTTTTGCCCGTGGATTCGGAAAAGGCCTTTACCATGCCCTGCACCATGTTGGCAAAACCCGTGACATGGGAACCCACATAGCTGGGGGTGGAGGCATGGATCACGTATTTGCCCTCAGGGATTTTGCCTTCGTCTCTGGCCTTGATGGCGATCTGATTGAGGTCATCGCCAATGGTCTCTGAAAGGCAGGTGGTGTGTACGGCAATGATATCTGGCTCATAGACCGTGAAGATGTTGTCGATGGCCTGGAGCAGGTTGGCCTGTCCGCCGAAGACGGAAGCGCCTTCGGTGAAGGAACTGGTGGCCGCCATCACGGGCTCTCTGTAGTGGCGGGTGAGGGCGGAGCGGTGATAGGCGCAGCAGCCCTGGGAACCGTGGCTGTGGGGCAGGCAGCCGTGGAGGCCCAGTGCCGCATACATGGCCCCGATGGGCTGACAGGTCTTGGCCGGGTTGATCATGAGTCCCGTGCGTTCCACGGGTTCTGCGGATGTATGACGGAGGAGCATGGGGATGTCCTTTCCTTGAATGTTGGATGCTGAGCAAGGCTCACAAATGGCCCTTTGTGCCTCTCTGTTTTTCATGGAGCAAATGAAAGAGCGATTGATGACCGTTAAAAATTGAACCCCCGCAGGAGCGGGGAGGTTTCCGACTCCCACAGGGGCCACGGGCCTCTCAGGCAACCCAGGCGTAGTTGGCGGAGAGTTCAGGTTCAGCAGCCCATGGAGGCGTGATAAAGGACCAGACCTTGGCGTTCACCATGCGCTCGATTTCCCCATAGAAATTGATGGCTCCCTTAAAGCCCGCATAGGGCCCGCCGGAGTCGTAGGAATGGAGCTGTTTCATGGGAATGCCGCTCTTCTGGATGGCGTACTTTTCCTTGATGCCCGCACAGAAGATGTCCGGCTTGAAAATTTCGATGAGCTTTTCCGTCTCAAACTGGCTGATGTCATCAATGACCAGGGTGTTTTCCTTCATGTCCGGCATGAGCCCTTCGTATTCACGGAAGGCAAGCCCCTCGCTTTCCAGCTTTTTGAGACTTTCCTCATCCTTTCGGGGGGCGTAGCGCTTTGCATCCGGCGTGATGTGCAGCTCTTCAATATTACGGGAATCTGCATCGATTTTGATGCTGGGCAGAACCTTGCGGCCTTCGTAGTCGTCCCTGTGGCCGAACTCATAGCCCGCTGCAAGGGTTTCCATGCCCAGCTCACCGAAAAGATCCTGATAATGATGGGCACGGGAACCGCCCACAAAGAGCATGGCCCGCTTGCCCTCACACCGGGGCTTTGCTTTTTCTAAAGAGGCCATCACCGCTGGCATTTCCGCAGCAATTACCTCTTCCACCTTTGCCTTCAGCTCCTCATCCTCAAAATACTGGGCGATTTTGCGCAAAGACTTGGCCGTGGATTCCGCACCGATGAAATTCACCTTGATCCAGGGAATCCCGAACTTGGTTTCCATCATCTCCGCCATGTAGTTGATGGAGCGGTGGCACATGATGGCATTGAGGTCCGCCGTATGGGAGTTGGCGAAGTGATCAATGGACGAGTTCCCCGAATAGGTGGAGACAAGGCTGATGCCACAGGCATCGAGAATCCGTTCGATCTCAAAGGAGTCGCCGCCGATGTTGTATTCCCCCAGAAGGTTTATGCGGAACTTTCCTTTGCCTATGGTGTCGTTCAGCCCCACCACATGGGTGAAAATGCCGTTGTTGGCGATATGATGCCCTGCGGACTGGCTGACGCCCTTGTAACCCTCGCAGCTGAAGGCAAAGACATTGATGCCGAGCTTTTCTTTCATTTCACGGGCCACGGCGTGAACATCGTCGCCGATGAGACCCACGGGACAGGTGGAAAAAACGGAGATGGCTTTTGGATGAAAGAGATCAAAGGCCTCCTGAATGGCCTGTTTCAGCTTTTTTTCTCCCCCGAAAACAATGTGTTCATCCTGCATGTCCGTGGTGAAGCAATAATTCATGAAGTTTTCATCGGTATCGGATTCGGGTCGGGTCTGGTTGCGGCGGGTGAGCCAGGAATAGTAGGCGCAGCCCACAGGCCCATGGGTGATGTTCACGATGTCCCGTGTGGGCCCCAGCACAACGCCCTTGCATCCGGCGTAGGAGCAGCCCCTCTGGGTGATGATGCCCGGAACGGTGCGCACATTGGCGCCCACTTCCGGCATTTTGCCGTTTGTGTCACGGCGGTTCACCAGAATCTGTTTTGCCCGTTTCCGGGCCACCTTGGTGGGATACTTGGCGAGAATCTCGCCCTTTATTTTTTCCAGCTTGGCAGCCGTATTTTTTTCGTCGCTCATGGTCGTTTCCTTCATCATGGTCGTTTGGGTACCCTGAAATTGATTCCTCACCCCGGCCCTGGCTTCGAGAGCCTCCGCCACCGGTTTTGAGAGTCTCAGCCTCCGTTACCAGCTTTGAGGCCTTAGCCATCGGCTTGAAAAGCTTCAGCCGAGTGGGCTACAATCTTCCTGTTTCAGGAAATAACCTTACACCTCATCCAGTACGGCTTCTCCCCGTTCTCCGGTGCGGATACGAATGGAGTCTCGGGTCGGAAGCACAAAAATTTTGCCGTCTCCGGATTTTCCCGTACGGTTGACGCCCATCAGGGTGGAGACCACCTTTTCCACAAGGCCGTCCGGCACCACGATGGAGATCATGCGTTTGGGGATGAGGCGGCTGGAGTCTCCCAGCTGGGTGATGGCTTCCTCGTAACCCTTTTCTGCTCCTTTGAGCAGGGAGAAGTCCACAATCCCTTTGCCCCGGCCCAGCACCTCTTTAGCCGTCATGGAGGTGATGCCCGCCTCCACCAGGGCTTTTTTGGTCTGGTTCATGCGGTTCATCCGCACAATAGCAATGATTTCCTTCATACCTGCACCTCCTCCAGACCGCCGTCCGGGCTTTCCTTGATGCCGGAGCTGATGGTGTAGGCTTCGTCAACGGGGGTGACAAAGATCTTGCCGTCTCCAAAGGCCCCTTTATCGCCGCTACGGGCCGCCTTCATGATGGTGCGGATCACGTATTCACAGTCCGCATCCTTCACCACCGTAAAGAGCAGGTCTTTTTGAAGTTCATCGTAGGTGATGTCTCCGATCTTGATGCCCCGCTGCTTGCCGCGTCCCACCACGGAAAATTTGGTCACTGCGGGAAAGCCCGCTTCCATGAGGTCGGAGAGGATACGGTCGCTGCGTTCAGGCCGGACAATGGCTTTAATGAGGTGCATAGGAAGACTCCTTTTTTTAGGTCTCGCATATGGAGATTACTTTTTTGTAATATACCGAACCTGTCAGGGGCCGGATTTCTGCGCGAAAACATAAAGAAACATACGGGTGCATGGACTGACATTTTTTTGTATAAGTATCTGCTGCGGGCCTTTCAGGCCTTTTTAACCGGCAAGGCCGTAATCCATGAGGAGCTGCTCCAGCTCTTCAATGGCCAGAGGGGTTGGGACAATACGAAATTCGTTTTCGGCAATTTTTTTGGCCAGAGTTCGGTATTCATTAGCCTGTTCATTGGCCGGCTCAAACTCGATCACTGTCTTACGGTTGATTTCCGCTCGCTGCACCACATTGTCACGGGGTACAAAGTGGATCATTTTTGTGCCTAATCGCTTGGCCAGTTCCTCGATCATTTCCTTTTCATTGTCTACGTTCCGGCTGTTGCAGATCAGTCCCCCAAGGCGCACCGTACCCGCTTCCGCAAACTTCACAATGCCTTTACAGATGTTGTTGGCCGCATACATGGCCATCATTTCTCCGGAAACCACGATGTAGATTTCTTCGGCTTTGCCTTCACGGATGGGCATGGCAAAACCGCCGCAAACCACGTCACCGAGTACATCGTAAAAGACATAATCAAGGTTCCGGCTGTCCGCATAGGCTCCCAGCTGTTCAAGAAGGTTGATGGAGGTGATGATGCCCCGGCCCGCACAGCCCACGCCGGGTTCCGGTCCGCCGGATTCTGTGCAGACCGTGTTGCAGAATCCGTCTTTCTGGACATCATCGAGGGTTACGTCTTCGCCTTCTTCCCTCAGGGTGTCCAGTACGGTGCGCTGTACCAGCCCTCCGAGGAGAAGGCGTGTGGAGTCCGCCTTGGGATCGCAGCCCACCACCATGACCTTGTTCCCCATTTCCGCAAGCCCGGCCACGGTGTTCTGGGTGGTGGTGGATTTGCCGATGCCGCCTTTGCCATAGATAGCGATTTTGCGCATGGTTTTTACTCCTTTATGAAAGATGAGAAGGACATGGCCGGTGATACGTTCTTTCCCGGCCATGGTGTTTCCGTGAACCGTTTCCCCAATTCCTGCCTTCAGCCCATTCGGCTATGTGCCAGAGCCGCTGTGGAAGCTGTTGCTGGTTTTTTTTCTCCGGAACTGCTGCCTCCATCAAAGGACATGCCTGCTCCGCTGGCCCGGAAGTCTGGGTAGGCATTGCCGCCATGTTCGCTGAAATCGAGGCCTTCCATCTCTTCTTCCGCACTGACCCGCAGACCGATGAAGTGATTCACCAGCTTGAACATGAGCCATGCCGTGGGGAAAACCCAGAGAAAGCAGGCGAGAATTCCGAGAAGCTGTACGCCGATGATGGCGAGGCTGGTACCGCCGGTGTTGAAAAGCCCTGCGGCAAGGGTTCCCCAGGCTCCGCATACTCCGTGAACGGAGATGGCACCCACGGGATCGTCAATGCGGATTTTTTCAAAAAAGAGTACGGAGGAGACCACAATACCACCGGACACGGCACCGATGATAATGGCTGCAGCAGGACCCACATTGGCGCAGCCTGCGGTGATACCCACCAGCCCTGCCAGCACGCCGTTCAGGCTCATGCTGACCTCTGGTTTTCCAAAGCGTATCCAGGCCGCAATCATGGCGGATACGGCACCGGCTGCGGCAGCAAGGTTGGTATTCACAAAGATCAGGGCAATGCTTTTGTCTGCTGTGGTGGTGGAGCCTGCATTGAATCCGAACCATCCCAGCCAGAGGATGAAAACGCCAAGGCCTGCAAGGGGGATGTTGTGGCCGAGTATGGGGCGGATACTTCCGTTGGCGGCATATTTTCCCAGCCGTGGCCCAAGGACGATGGCACCTGCCAGAGCCGCCCAGCCACCTACGGAATGCACTACGGTGGAGCCCGCAAAGTCGATAAAGCCGAGATTTTCCAGCCAGCCGTCTCCATTGTGCAGGGAACCCCAGGCCCAGGAGCCGAAAACAGGGTAGATGAAGGCGGTGAGGGCAATGGAATAGCAGATATAACCTGTGAATTTAGTTCGTTCCGCCATGGCTCCCGATACGATTGTGGCGGCGGTGGCGGCAAATACCACCTGGAACATCCAGAAAGCAAGGGTCCACTCTTCTCCTTCACCGGTGAAGTCGGAAAGAAAAAATCCGGATGTTCCCACAAAACCGCCCAGGCTGTGTCCGAACATGAGGCCGAAACCGATGGCCCAGAAAGCAAGGGAGCCGATAGAAAAATCCATCAGGTTTTTCATGATTATATTGATGGCGTTTTTCGCCCGGGTGAAGCCAGCTTCCACCAGTGAAAAACCGGCCTGCATAAAAAAGACGAGACAGGCGGCAATGAGTGTCCAGAGAA
Source organism: Desulfobotulus pelophilus (assembly GCF_026155325.1). Taxonomy (NCBI): domain Bacteria; kingdom Pseudomonadati; phylum Thermodesulfobacteriota; class Desulfobacteria; order Desulfobacterales; family Desulfobacteraceae; genus Desulfobotulus; species Desulfobotulus pelophilus. Next base: position 80,680 of record NZ_JAPFPW010000011.1, read on the forward strand.
AATTGGCGTGTTCCTGCACAAGGGCTATGGCTTCGGCATTGGTGATGGGATCGGGAGCGGCATCTCCGGCAAGGGCCGGGGCTGCCAGTGCAAGTATCAGGGAAGTGGGAATGAACCAGCGCATGATGCTTTCCTCCTGGGATTTGGGGTTTGGGAAAAGTGCCTTGCTTTTCCCGTTAGTGCGAAGGTTTTATTGCATGAGGCGTGCCAAGGTTTTGTCTGGGTATTGTATGATATTTATGGTATTGATTTTATAGTATTTTTTTTAAAGGGTCTTGTGATTGAATATGAATTCTTTGTTTAAAATAAAACATAAATGTAGTGTGCATAGGTATTTATAACATTTATGTATGCCTGCTGGGGTGGCGTGCTGCGGAGTTGTTTCGTTTTTTCAGGCTGGAGGGATTTTGGGTGGATTATTTTATTAACGAGAAGAAGCGAAAAGAATCAAGGCAGGAGTTTAAAAACTTTTTGTTGTTGATTTAAGAAGAATTATTAACTTGAATTATAGATTTTAGGGCGGTATGTTGTGACTGCGTAACGGGGATGCCTTTTAAAAGACCATCGGGGGGTTTTTAAAGGCTTTTGCGATCCGGCCGAAACGCATGCGTTCCAGAAAAAAGCAAGCTCCTTGATTGATCCCAACAGGAAAGGCCGGACATAATTGTCCGGCCTTTCCTGTTGCGCTACAGCATGACGGCCGGGTTTCCGGCTCCTTGCCTTTCTATCTTACTGCGGGGATGGGGAAGACTTGTGTACAGCCTCCGTAAGCCCGTTGATATCGCCTGCCTTTAGGCCGATTTCCGATAGCAGGGAGTCCAGAATAGGTGCCTGAGCACGGTAACGGAGGGCGCTGTTGACAACCTGATCGGCCAGGGAGCCAGTGCTGTTTTCCCCCCCGGCATCTCCTTCGCTGCCACTTCCACCGCCAAGGCCGTTGACATGCAGGATGCGGATATCGCTGATCTGTTCCATGGGCTTGACGCTTTCACGGATAATTTCAGGAAGACTGTGGATGAGAGCCAGACGAACTTCCATGGCAATCTGCTCAGGTGAGAGAAGGTTGGCTGCATTGTTGAGAGCCTTTTTACCTTCCGCCTCCACAACATATTTGCGTTCCGCAGCATCGGCCAGCATCATTTCCGCATCGGCTTTGCCTTTGGCCTCCAGTCGTTCTTTATCGGCATGGCCCTGAGCGACAAGACGGAGGGCTTCGGCCTGATCAATGGCGGCTTTCTTTTCGGCTTCTGCTGCAACGGTGAGCTGAATGGCGTCTTTCTCCGCTTTCTGGCGGGCAAGGACCAGTTCCACCTGCTTTTCCCTTTCCGCCCGCTCTGTTTCACGGACGGTGATAACACTTTCTTCTTCCTTGACAGCCTTGGCCTTGGCCCTGTCCGCTTCTGCCTTGGCCTCTGACTCTTCTCTGGATTTTTCTGCTATGGCAATGGCTTTACCCTGTTCCGCAAGCTCAATGGCTTTTCGTCTTTCAATTTCAGCCTGTTCGAGAGTACGCGATTTGGCAATTTCCATCTCTTTGATGGATCGCTCTTTCTGGATTCGCTCGTTTTCTACGTCTCTTTCGGAAAGGATCTGCTTCAGGTCGATTTCCCTTTGGGACGCAATGCGTGCTTCCTGAGCCTCCCGTTGTTTTTCTGCTTCTTCCCGTGCAATCTCAGCGGATTGAGAAGCTCGCCTTATGGATACTTCCCGCTCCTGTTCCAGTCGTGCATACTCTTCATCCCGGGAAATTTCAAATCTGGCCCTTTCCGCCTCAAGGTTTTTATGACGGATGGCCAGGTCGGTTTCCTGCTCAATGTCGTTTCGTTTTTTGCGTCGTGACTCAATGGCTTCCGTAAGTTTTGTGAGACCTTCCGCATCAAAGGCGTTTTGGGCATTGAAGTGTTCAAAGGCCGTCTGGTCCAGTCCCGTAAGGGAGACGGATTCCAGTTCAAGACCGTTTTTCAGGAGATCTTCGGATACCACCTGCTGGACTTTCTGAACAAAGTCAACCCTTTTTTCGTGAAGTTCCTCCATGGCCATTTCGGCGGCAACGGCACGCAGAGCATCCACGAATTTACCTTCCACAAGCTCTTTCAGTTCAGAAGGGTTCATGGTTTTCTGGCCAAGGGTCTGGGCGGCGTTGGCAATGGATTCGCTTAAGGGCTTAACCCGGACATAAAACTCCGCTGCCACATCCACGCGCATTCTGTCTCTTGTGATCAGGGCCTGTTCTCCGGTGCGACGGACTTCCAGCCGGAGAGTATTCATATTGACGGGAATGATCTCATGGAGAACGGGAAGCACCATGGCCCCGCCATCCATGATGACTTTTTCACCGCCAAAGCCCGTACGCACAAAGGAGACTTCTTTGGTGGCACGTTTATAAAGGCGGGCAAGAATAATACCAATTACCAGAAGGGTGGTGACAAAGACACCGGCAATCACAATGATTTCTGTCAGACCTGCCATGGGTTCTCCTCATTAATGGATAGAGTGGGAAAGGTGGGTGCTTGGGTTGGGGATGGCCCGGTAAATGTGGTTGGTCAGGGAAACAATAAGAACTTCGTTCCCCGTGGAAAAGACATCCTCATCCCGGTCGGGTTCTACAAGGAAATAATGCATGCGGCCGTAAATGTCCTTTGTTTTGGCCTCTGCAGGATTACCCCTGGAAGCTGTGCCAAGGGTGATGACTGCCACACGGCCGATGAGGCTTGCACGGGACACGGCAAGTGTTTCGTCCTTTGGAATGATCCTGTGCAGCAGACCTCCCAGAAAACGTGTAAGAAAAAAACTGAGTACCAGAACGGGTATGGCTGCCAGCCATCCCGGCAGGAAGGATCCGAAAAGGGATGCCACGGCGGCCTGCAGCATAAGACCTGTGAGACCAAAACTGGTCAGAAAAAGAATCAGGATGACAAGAACAGGAACCTGACCGATACGTAACCAGACAAGGAAGCGGCCCGTACTGCCACCGAAATCCGCAGTACCAGCATCCAGATCAGGTATCAGGCTGTCAAAGAAGGAAGAACTGCCTGCGCCTATGAGGCTGGCCGTTCCCTCGAGAATGCCAATGAGCAGCATGATGGCAAGGGCTGTTGAAAAGGCCATGTTTTCACTGGCAAGAAGGAGTTCCCACATTACTCTTTTCCTGTTTTGAGGGCTTTCAGCCTTTCGGTGATGGCATTTCTACGGGAGAGTTCTTCCAGCTCAGCCAGCTTGGCTGCCGATCCGGTGTTCAGTCCTCTGGCAGGTAGTCCGGAAGCATTTTCAAGGATACGGTCAAAGAGGGAGCCAGCTTTTTCTGCTTTGGTGTCCAGAGAGGCTCTGTCTTTGGCTTCCGGCAGCCTCTCCTTTGTCTGATTTTTACGGAAAACGGCCATTTCCGCACGCATTTCTCTTTTTTTGGACTGAAGGGCCTGAATAAAGCCTTCCAATTCCTTTTCCTGTTCCATACAATCTTTGATGGAAGCAGAAAGCACCGGGATGATGGCTTCCACATCCATCTGTTCAGCTATGCCGATTTCCGCCAGATCATCACGGTTCTGGGCAACGGCCACTTCGATCTGTCCGCCGAGGGCTTCATGGCGTTTTGTTTCTTCTCCCAGCCTTGTTTCTGCCAGATGTTTCTGTGCCAGCTGCCTGCCCAGTTCCGAGCGAGCTTCCTCAATGACACCATCCATCTCCCGGATGGCTTCTTCCATGAGACTTTCAGGAGCTCTGCTCTCAAAAGAGGCTACAAGGCTGTGCATGCTGGCACTGAGCAGGCGGGTCACTCTTCTTCCGAGTTTTTCACGCATTCTTTTCCTCCGGTTTGATGGACAATGGAATAAAATAAATTCTTGAATCCTTTAAATGAAGACAGCTTGTTGGGAGGGGAAGGGGAACGGTGCTGGCATGGAGCCGTCTGAACAGGCACGATTTTTTTCCAGAGATCCGATGCCTGTTCACATACCTTTGGTCTGGGTGTGGCTGCGGTGAAAGGAGCCGAGTTTGGAATCTTCGTCCCGGATATGGACGAGCACCCATTGTGTCATGAGAACATTCAGTTCTCCTTTCAGGCGATGCAGGTCGTATACTCCTTCTACCAGGGAGTTCATATCTCTGCGAATCAGTTCGTGGAGGTTCCGGTGGTAGTCAATGTCTGGGTAGCCCCATTCTCTCATCAGCTCTTCTTCTGCATCAAAATGGACATGCATATACTCAAAGAGGGACTGAAGGGTGGCTTTCAGTTCCTTAAAATCCTGTCTGGGGTCCATTATCCTGAAAATACGATTGGCCAGGTCGAACAGCATGCGGTGCTGGGCATCGATTTCGGGATTACCGATGGCATATTCCGGCAGCCAGTGAAATTGAGGGGACACGGAAAACCTCCTTGGAAGAGATATATACAAAAAAATATATATCAGATGAAAGGGCCGCTAGGCAATCTGCAAGAGAAAAGAAAGTGGATTTTTATGGCAATCTTTTGTCGAGAGAGGGTGACAATGCGTGAAAAACGGTCTTTCTTTGTCCGGAATTCATGTAAATACAAGAAATTGGGTGCTTTGGCACGAGGGTTGGCAAACCCATTATGGAAAGCATCGCCATATTTTTTATCTCCGGGTAAGGAAAAATATTGCAAGGGTTTTTCAGGCGGTTATGATAGCGATCCTGCGGGAGACGCAGGGTATGGTGAGCGCTGTTACGTTTGTAGGAAATGGGCATCCGAAAGGGTACGATTCGGGTAAGGGGAAAAACTATTGGAAACAGAAGCCTTATTTTACTGGATGGACCGCAGGGAAATTGGTTTTTTCCGGTTTCTGCTGGAAGCCTATGAGGGTATAGGTGCCCTGACAACCCTGGACAGGGAACAGGGGCTTGTTATGGTCCGGGTGGCTCCGGGATGTTGTCTGCTTGTGGAGGAAATCGTTTCATCCATAGGTTCCGGCACACCTCCGGTATCCCTTTCCCGGGAAGAAGTGGAGGGCATGGGGTTTTCCACAGATCTTTGTTCTGCCTGATACAGATATCGAAAGCTGGTTCGTACCGGATATGGGAGCAGTAGACAATGAAGTTTATGTACGTGTTTACCATTGGTTGTCAGATGAATATTTCGGATGCGGATTTATTTTACCGCCTGCTGGCACCTCTGGGATATATGCCGGGAGACAGCCCGGAAGCGTCCGATCTTGTGATTGTCAATACCTGTGCCATCAGGGCTAAGGCTGAGGATAAGGCCTTCAGCTTCATTGGACGCCTGCAGGCGATCAAGGCCCGGAAACCGGGTTTCCGGGTGGGAGTTGCGGGCTGTGTGGCACAGCAGGAGGGGGCAAAGATACTGACCCGTGCACCGTATGTGGATTTTATCTTTGGAACCCATGCCATCTGGCGCTTGCCGGAGATTGTCACCCTCGTGGTCCAGGAGGGGCGTCGGATTGTGGATGTGGACATGGCGAATGAGTTGCCGGAAAGGGATGGCTCATCGGATGGCTTCACAGGGGCGGTGTCGGATTTTGTTACCATTATGAGAGGTTGTGATAATTTCTGCACCTACTGTGTGGTTCCCTATGTTCGCGGGCGGGAAATGAGCCGTGCACCCGAGGCCATTGTGGAAGAGGTCAGCCGCAAGGTCCGGGCCGGTGCAAGGGAAATTACCCTTCTGGGGCAGAATGTGAACAGCTATGGGAAAAAAGAGGGATTGCCGGATTTTTCTGAACTGCTGCGGCGGGTGGCGGATGTGGAAGGCCTGCACAGGCTTCGTTTTGCCACTTCCCACCCCAAAGACCTTTCCGATGATCTGATTCATGCTTTTGCAACAATACCCAAGCTCTGTTCCCATCTCCATCTGCCTGTGCAGTCCGGATCCAGTGCCGTACTTTCCCGGATGAACAGAAAGTACAGCCGGGAGCACTACCTGGAGCGTATCGACCGCTTGCGGGATGTCTGCCCGGAGATGGCACTGGGCACGGATATCATTGTGGGCTTTCCGGGAGAAAGCCCTGAAGATTTTATGAATACCCTTTCGCTTGTGGAAAAGGTGCGGTACGATAGTCTGTTTGCCTTTGCCTATTCTGACCGGCCCAATGCCAGAGCAGCCGGTTTTACGGACAAGGTTCCGGAAAAGATAAAAAAGGAGCGCCTGAAGATCCTTCTCGACCTGCAGGACGGTATTACACGGGAGAAAAATGAGGCCTGTGTGGGCAGAGTGGAGGAAATTCTGGTTGAAGGAAAGAATATTCGTACGCTGGCCCCCGGTGCCATTCATGACCCTGTGGCTGGGGAAAGGGTAACGGGACGTACGGAGGGTAATCGCCTGGTACATGCTGATCCTGGTGAAAACAGCAGCGATATGGTGGGTCAGTGTATCCGGGTGTGCATTGACCGGGCGCTGGGACACTCCCTGTGGGGAACACGGGTAGCATAAAAATTGCAGGCGCAGACTGCTGCGCAAGGAGGATAGGGTGTTTCGAGTGGAAGTTGCCAGCCTGAGCCTGGACCCTGGAAGTCGTGAACCTGTTCTGATTCTGAAAAAAGCCGATGGTGATGAGGCCATACCCATGGTGATCGGTCATCTCGAAGCGGCGGGTATAGCCGCATCCCTCAGGGAGAATAAGGGCAAAAGACCTCTGACCCATGATCTTTTTGCAAACTTTATCCGTGAAGCCGGATATCGTCTGATCCGTTCTGAAGTACTGGATCTGGAAGATGGCATTTTTTATGCCAGAATTTTTCTGGGCTCCGATGAGGAAGATGCCTTTTTTATGGATGCCCGGCCCAGTGATGCGGTGGCACTGGCTCTGCGTTTTGATGCTCCGATTTTCATGGAATCACAGGTGTTTGAAAAATGGCATGACATGGATAAGGAGTCAGCGATGGAGCCATTTGATACCAGTGATGAAGGAAAGAAGTGGACGGATCTTCTGGAAAAAATGGAAACGGAACGTTTCGGGCATGCCTGAAGGATCATAAGCAAGGGTTCCTGTCACCCTTTCCCTTCTGTTACGGAACAAGGGACAGGGCCAGCAGCCGGAGGCCGGATGGCTCTTTTCGATTCTCACGGCAAAAATGGGGACGGTGTGGAAGCATCATCCCCAGGTTTCTGGTTGTTTTTTGATACGGAAAGCAGCCTGCTTTTCAGCGGGCTCTGTGAGCTTCCAGCAGAGACTGGGGCACTTCCTTCCATTTCAACGAATAGATGGACAAAAAACCACTTTTGCCCTTCAGAGGCCTTGGTGGCAGAGCCGTGCATGGCAGACGGTGCCTGACGGCCTGATATGTGGATTCGCCCAGAAGAATATCCGCATAATCCACCGGCACATCCTTTCCTTCCTTTTTGTCTGCCTGCAACTCCAGATTGACTTCCTTAGTGGCACTTTCCAGCCTGGCTGCCACATTCACCGCATCACCGATGGCTGTATAGCTGAAACGAAACGATGATCCGAGGTTGCCCACTACGGCAGGTCCCGTATTGACACCGATTCCCATACGTAACGGATCGGTATCGGGATGGTCTGCGTTGAAGGTTTCCAGGGCCTTCAGCATGGCAATAGCCGTGAGACAGGCATGGAATGGATGGTCCGCATCATCAAGGGGAGCGTTGTAAATGGCCATGATGGCATCTCCGATGTACTTATCCAGCGTTCCCTTGTAGGTGAATACGGCACGGGTCATGGGTTCGAAATAGGCGTTGAGAAGCTGTACCATGGATTCCGCATTCATGGTTTCGGATCGGGCCGTAAATCCCCTGAGATCCGTGAAAAGAAGGCTCAGTTCTCTGGCTTCCCCACCCAGACGAAGGCTTTCGGGGTGTTGAATGAGCTTTTCCACCACCTCCGGGGCCAGATAGCTGGAGAAGGCGGAACGCAGTGCTTCGCTACCCGCGCGGCTCTCCATGAAAAGATGAATTTCACCCCCGAATATGGCCAGAGTCAGCCATAAGCCCGGATAAAAGATTTCGATCCATAGGCCTCCGTATAGGTACCCTCCGAGGCCAGCTCCGAAGATAGCGGTGAAAATGGCAAGGTAAACAGGAATACGCTGCCATGGATTCTGGATACGAAGACAGGGCAGCCACAGGAGGCACAGGAAAAGAAGGATGGCGGCCATTTTCCAGCCTCCGATTTCTTCCGGTATGGAACCATCCAGCAGATTGGCCACAAAGGTGAGATGCATGAGAGGACCCGGAAACTGGCCGAGGGGAGTGGCTCTGAGGTCGCTTACGCCCGCTTCACTGACACCAATGATGACTATTTTGTCCTGCATTTCAGACGGATTGAAATCATCTGCCATAAGCCGGGTGAAACTGATGGAAGGGTAGGATGATTCCCTGTAAAAATTCAGACGGATGGCACCCTCCCCATCGGCGGGTATTCTCTGATCCCCTAAAAAAATGCCCCTTTCCGTAAATATAAGATCTTCATGGCGGGCAAGGCGGGCCATTTGTACGCCAAGGTTGGGAATGGCCAGATCTCCCACCCAGAAAGCCAGTGGATAATGACGAAAACGGTGATCCGCATCGGGCAGGGTATTGAGGGCGGCAAGGAAGGGAATGGATTCGCGGATGGGGGATACGGGAGCTTCCAGCCGGTCACTTTCCACAAGCCTTGCCGTTCCGGCCTGCATGAGGGAAGAGTCGAGCAGATGGTCATAGACATCTGCTCCAAGGCTTGACAGTCTGGGGCCATTGAGAAAAATACCTCCGATTACGGGAAGCCCCAGCAGGGAATCCGCCAGTGCCTCATCCTTTGCCTGATCTGTAGGTTCCGCAAAAATAATATCCAGTCCTATGACACGGGCTTCCGACAGTTTTTCAAAACCCTTGCCCAGAATATCTCTGGGCCATGGCCACCGGCCGTAGGTCTTGACGCTCTCATGGTCGATATCCACAAACAGAAGGGATGAATCCGGTTCATTGGGATTGAAGGCATAATAAGTGTCGCTCATTGCCGATGCCATGGCTGCAATGAGCACGGGAGGCCGCAGGGAAAGACCCCATATAACAAAGGCCAGAATCAGCATGGGAATGACAGGCCGCAGGAAAGTATGCTGTTTCCAAAGGGTTTGTATGGCATGTTTTTTCATGGAAAAAGGTTCCTTATCGGCTGGCCCTGCCGGTTAACGGGCTGTCCGGCTGAATATGGGATGCAAGGAGTTCACGGAGACATGCCGTTGCCAGTTTGAGGTGCTTGTCTGCCAGTATGCTTCCCGTAACATGAAAATACCTTACTTTTCCGATTAAAATGGAAAGGATGCGTTGAAAATGTATAGCATGGGATACTTTATTTACAAGTGCGTACTTGCGGGTTGTCACGCAGTTTTCGATTCAGGGTCTGCCGTGAGATACCGAGCAGTTTGGCCGCCCGTGTCTGGTTGCCCTTTTCCTGATGCAGAGCCAGGCAGATCAGGTTGTTTTCTGCCATGGCCAGGGTGGGAAAGGGTACCATGGGCAGTGGATGGGGTGAGGGGTTGCCTTCTGCTGGCTCGATGGGTGGTTTCCCTTTCAGTACGGAAAAACAGGAAGGGGCAAGAAGATCATCATCGCATCGGCTGACCGCGTCATGCAGCAAACCCTGCAGCTCGCGAATATTGCCCGGGAAAGAATAGGACTGAAAGGCTGTGACAAGGCTTTCAGAAATCTCTGGAATCTTCCGCTGCAGGAGCTTGGCGGCCTGTTTTACGAAAAGATCCATCAGAAGCGGAATGTCGCATTTTCTTTCCCGCAGGGGGGGCAGATGGATGGCGTGGGGAGCAATGCGGAAAAAAAGATCTTTACGGAAATGCTTGCCTTCCTTCATTTCCTCCGGATTGCGGTTGGTGGCCGTAAGAATACGGGCAGTGGAACGTCTGGGCCTGTCCGCTCCCAGAGGCAGATAGTCGCCTTCCTGAAGAAAGCGCAGGAGTTTGATCTGGGTCTGAAGGGGCATTTCTCCGATTTCGTCCAGAAAAAGAGTGCCCTCGGCCGCCTGGGCTACCATACCGTCACGCTGCAGGGCCGCATGGGTGAAGGCCCCTTTTTGGTGTCCGAAAAGGGAGTCTGAGATGAGGGTTTCGTCCAGACCCGCAATGTTCAGAGCCACAAACTGCCCCTTGCGCCCGGAGAGTCTGTGGAGGGTGCGGGCGATGAGTTCCTTTCCGGATCCTGTTTCGCCAGTGATCAGTACGGGGAGAGAAGAGGGGGCCACTGCCTCCATATAGTGGAAAATGCTGAACATGGCAGGGCTTGCCGTATGGATGGGAGCAAAGGCTTCCGGTTGTTTCAGCTGTTTGCCCAGACCGCTGTGAATGCGGCGGGTGGTTTCCGCAAGATCCCGGACTTCAAGGGCTTTCCGGATGCCCACAAGGAGACGCTCTTTTTCTACGGGTTTGGTGATAAAGTCAAAGGCTCCCTGTTTCATGCATCGTACGGCGGTTTCCACAAAACTGGCTCCCGTAAGAATCACCACGGGGATGTGGGGGTAATTGGCAAGGATCTGGGGTAAGAGGGTTTCGCCGCTTTCCCCCGGAAGGTTGAGATCAAGAAGAATGCAGGCCACCTGCCGGGTTTCAAGAAAGGGAAGGACCTCTTCTCCATTATCCAGAAGATGGATGGGATCAAAACCCGCCTGCCGGAGGATAATCCGGTAGGCGTTTCGGCTGTGGGGCTCATCTTCGACAATGAGAATTCCGGGAGAATCCCTGTGCATCATATGTCTCCTTCACTCAGCCTGAGAAGCCTCAGGGCCGTCTGTTCCAGTTTCTGCATACGGATGGGTTTTCCAAAAATATCGGGAACTCCGAGCTGGCGCAGGCGTTCCAGGGCTGCGCTGGATTCATAGCCCGTAACAATAATGATGGAGAGATCCCGAAGATCCGGTTCGGTGCGGACCCATTCGCAGACCTCAATGCCGTTCATGTCCGGCATATGAAGATCCAGTACCAGAAGATCCGGTTTCAGTGAGCCCAGTTTCAGGCAGGCAGCCATACCTGAGTCTGCCTCATGAACATCAAAATGGGGATTGTTTCTCAGCATGTCGCAGAGCAGGGCGCGGATTCCCTTTTCATCATCCACCACAAGAATTTTTTTGCGCAGAGAAGGGGGCCTCAGGGGGAGGTGAATGGTAAAAACAGAACCCTTGCCTTCTACGCTCTGAATGTCCATGCGGCCTCCATGCTCCCGGATGATGGTATCGGAAATGGAAAGCCCAAGGCCCGTTCCTCCCTGATCTCTCCGGGTAGTGTAAAAGGGATCATGAACATGGGGCAGTACATGGGTGGGAATGCCTCTTCCTTCATCCCATATTTCTATGCAGACTTCCCTTGCGGCCCTGTCATGGAATGTGCTGACACGGATGGCCTGATCCCGGTCCGTGAGTGCCTGGCAGGCATTCTGGATAAGATTGATGACGACCTGTTCCAGTTTCTGAGTGTTGCCGCGAATGGCGGGAAGGTTTTCCGCATAGCGAACCCGAAAACGGGGAGCCTGTTTACGGATGAGGTTTCCCAGAAGGCTGATGCCACTGCGCACTACCTCATTGATCTCCACTCTGGCGGAAAGGTCCGGATCATCCTGGCGGGCAAAGTTTTTCAGATCTTCCACAATGTTGCGTATACGGCGGCCTCCGTCACGGATGCCTGCAAAAAGTTCCGGAAGGTAGGTTTTCATTTCTGAATAGGGAAGGCCGCCGAAATCAAAGTCTCCGTGGGTCTCAAAATGTCTGTGCAGAATGGGAATGACCGCGTTCCAGGAATCTTCGATCAGGGGCAGGTTGAGCATGATGAAGTTGGTAGGGTTATTGATTTCATGGGCCACACCGGAAACCAGGGTACCGAGAGCCACCATTTTGGCGGCCTGTATGAGTTGTTCCTGCTGATGTCTGGCCTTGGCTTCCGCTTCTTTCTGTTCGCTGATATCCCTGCCCAGAATAAAAAGCGCTGTCATTTTTTTACTGGAGTTGAATACCGGCCATATGGAAAAAGCCATGTAGCATTCATCGTTGTGATCTTCATAGTGCAGGGGCTGGCCCGTTGCGACCACAGCAGCTACCCTTTTTTTCCTGTGAAGAACTTTGTCAGGGGGAATCAGCTCCCAGAGCATGCTGTTTTCTACATGGCTGGACGGAGGAATCTGAAACCACCGGCACATCACCTGATTGATACGGAGGATGCGGCCATCGGGCGCTATGAGCAGCAGGGCATCGCTGATGGCGTCAAGCAGGGCATAGCTTACCCGGTTGCTGAAACGCTGATCTGCTTCAAGGTTTTTTCGTAGCCTGCGTTCCATATGAAGCTCTTGTTCCGCTTCATGAAGCCGCTGCCTGAGGGAGTGGAGGGAGTCTTCCTGCGGGGGATCCTGTGCCTGTTTCATAAAGCCATCCTTGCACCCTGTTCCTGAACCAATGCTTTTCTGACACCGGTCAGCCTGGCCGCAGAGACGGGGTGCTTTCAGGTCAGGGGACAAAGACAGCTGGGCGCATTTCCTGAACAGGATTATTTTTTTCATAAATAAGAGTCATGCCTTCCTTTTTACTCCGGAAAGCCGTGCTTATCCCATAGATGTTTTCGCTGCCCCCAAGAAGGAGATAGCCGTCGGGCTCGAGGACGGCTTCAAAGCGTTCAAAAATTTGCCGCTTCGTAGATTCATCAAAATAGATCAGTACATTACGGCATAAAATGAGGTCAAAAAAACCAAGGCTGGGAAAGGATTGAATAAAATTAAGATCCTGAAAACGAACGGATTTTCGAATGGTTTCCAGGAGCAGCCACTGATTTTCTCCTGTTTTGGTAAAGTAGCGGTCCCGGCGCTGTGGAGAAAGTCCCCTGCTGATTTCCAGATCGGAATAAACAGCTTTTTGGGCTTTCATCAGGGCTGGTCCTGAAATATCCGTTCCCAGAATTTCGAAATTCAAGGGTGAAATATCATGGTTACCGCTTATGCTGCAATATTCATGGATGAGCATGGAAAGGCTGTAGGCTTCCTGACCGGTGGAAGCTCCCGCACTCCATATCCGGATGACAGGGCGGGGGTGCAGTGCTTTTTTCCTTCTGATTTTGAGCGCCATTCTGGGCAGAATGTGGTTCATGAAGGTATCAAAGGGGTGCTGGTCCCGAAAAAAATAGGTCTCATTGGTGGTGATGGCCGCTATGACCCTGCTTTTCAGCGCTTCATCCCGGCTATGCCTCAGTTTTTGAAAAAAAGCGTTGAAATCACGGCAGCCTTCACTGATAACGAGGCTTCCCAAGCGTTGCTGGACAAGATACTCTTTACCTGTCTGAAGGTAAATGCCGCAGGCTTCATGGATCCAGCCGCGCAGTTGTTCAAATGCATTCTGGGAGAGTTCCATGGTCATCAGGCTCCGGAGCAGGATGTGAGATACTGGTGAACGGCATCTGCCATGGTGTCCAGGGGAAAAATGGCGTCAGACAGACCCGCCGACACAATGCTTCCGGGCATGCCCCACACCACACTGCTGGATTCGTCCTGAGCAAAAATTGTAGCCCCGGAGCGTTTCAGGCTGGCAGCACCCTGAGTGCCGTCCTGTCCCATGCCCGTCAGAACAAGGGCCAGAATTCTGTCCTGCCACACAGGGGCGGCTGAGCGGAAAAGAATATTGGCAGAAGGTTTACAGCCTTTTTCCGGAGGGCCATCATTGAGGACGATGCGGATACGGGTTCCTGATTTCCGGACCAGCATGTGACGGCCTCCCGGTGCAATATAAACGGTACGGGGAAGCACATCCATATCGTCGGTGGCTTCCATCACCTGATGGCTGCACTGAAGGGCAAGGCTTTCCGCAAGGGACAGGGTGAAATCCGGTGGCATGTGCTGTACCACAAGAACAGGGAGATTGCAGGCCCGGCAGAGACGGGGAAGGAGAAAATGGAGGGCTTTGGGTCCTCCTGTGGAAACGGCTATGAGAATGACTTCTGTCAGACCGGCCCGGGGCCCGCATGGTGGCGGACAGGGTTGGGTTGCAGGCGGTAAGGGTCTGGGCCTTCCCTGTTTCATATAAGAGCGGATTCTTGGGGCCACGGCGTTGCGAAGACGATCCAGTGGCAGTTCACCTGTAGCCGCAACAGGTTTGGGGATATAGGCAAAGGCCCCGTAGGCAAGACTTTCCCGTCTCAGATCTTCCGCACTGCCCGCATGACCGCTGATGACCAGCACACCCATGGATGGATTTTTTCCGCCGCCCGATTCCTGGATGGCTTTCAGGGTGGCAATGCCGTCCATGTCCGGCATGTCCAGATCGAGGGTGATGATATCAACCTTTTCTTTTTCCAGAAATTCAAGGGCTTTTTTGCCGTTTCGTACGGATCCGACAACCTGGATGTCTTTTTCCTGTGCAAGGCTCAGGGCCAGTGCATTCCGGAAAATTCTGGAATCATCCACAATGAGCACGGTGATGGGGGAAACCATGGAAGCACTCCAAATGATCAGGCAGGAAAAACGGAATGGCCTGAACCATGCAGCCGGACCGGGACCGGCCGCATTTTGCCCTGATCCTCGGGGTCAGAGAGGAAAGGGATGGGATGTTTAGGAAAAAAGCCATGGAGCAGCGGTTGTCAATCCAAAGGGATCAACCGTAAATATGACGTCTTTTGCAACTGGATGCAAGGAGTAATCCATATCCCATGGGAGCATTTGCTGTTATGATCCCTCCCGGCGTAATATCCGGGAGGGATTGTCATCAGGATTCGGTTTTGAAGGCAGCCATATGGTGGCGGAGATCTCCGGCCAGACGGCTCAGATCAACGGCAGAACTGTTTACCTGACTGGCCGCCGCGCTGGACTGCTGGGCCGCCGCACTGACGCCCTGAATGTTGGCGGCTATGTCTCTGGCAGCCTGGGCCGCTTCTCCGGCATTGCGGCTCATGTCATTGGCTCCCTGGGCAACTTCGGCTATGCCCGTTGCAATGTGCTGGATACCGGACGTGGCTTCGGCTATGTTGCTGGATATGGTTTCCGCAATGCGTGTCTGGGCCTTGACGGCTTCCGTGGTTTCATTGGTCCGGTTGGATATGTCCGTGATGATGCCGGAAACATCGGCAATGCCTTTGACCGCTTCTCCTGTTGTTTCCTGAACACCCCGGATTTTAGCGGCAATGTTTTCGGCGGCGTGGGCACTCTGGCTGGCAAGGGCTTTGATTTCACTGGCAACAACGGCAAATCCTCGTCCTGCTTCACCGGCACTGGCAGCCTCAATGGTGGCATTGAGGGCCAAAAGGTTGGTCTGCTCGGCAATACGTTTGATTACTTCCGTGACATCTCCAATTTCCTTGGCCGCATTGCCCAGCAGGTTCATGGTTGCCGTAGCCGAACCCGCAAGACGGATGGCTTTTGTGGCAATGGCTGTGTTGGTATCCGCATTCTCTGCAATTCTGCGGATACCTTCACTGGATTCATCCATGGAAAGTGTGACGGCTTTCATGTTGGTGCTCATCTGTTCCGCCGTGCTGGAAATGCCCTGTATATTCACGCTCATTTCTTCCGTAGCGGAGGCCATAGTACTGATATTGGTGCTCATCTGTTCCGTAGCACTGGCAACATTACTGGCCTGGGCCGTTACTTCCTCCGATCCGGATGCCAGCTGACGGGAAACGGTGGAAAGTTCTTCGGAAGCACCGGCAAGGGTATCGGCGCCGCCTTTGACCTGACGGATAACACCGGAAAGCTGATCCATGGACCGGTCAATGGCCTTGGCAAGTTTGCCGATTTCATCCTTCTGGTCCAACCGGCTTCTGCCCGTCATATCACCCGTGGCAAGGCCCTCGGCCGTTGCAACCAGAGTCTGTATGGGCCTGCTGATTCCCCTTGCAATACTGTAGCCGGAGGCAAGGGCAAAGCCAAGGCCCAGAAGGGAAATGAGGGAAATACCCCATAAAGCCCGCCTGACAATGCGCTTGGTATTCTCTGCCGCCACATAAAACTGCTGCCAGGCACTGTCAGAAGCCTGGCTGGCAAGCTGCAGAAGAAGGGCTCCGCGGTTTTCCAGCTCTGGGAGGGTTTCGTTTTCAAGAATGAGGCGGTTATTGACCCATGCCGTTGCATGCTGGCGGTATTGCTGCAGATGTCGGCTTACTTCCGTTAAAAGGTCAAGGTTCCGGGATGCCGTTGTCTGATGGCGGGATGTTTCCAGGTTCTGGCTGAGTGTTGCGTAATATGCCAGCCACTGGTTACGGTTTTCTTCGTTGCGGTCCAGAATATAGGTTTTTTCAAGAACCCGCATCTGTGCCATATCCTGCGTCAGCGTACTAACGAAACGGCTTTCCTGAAAAATTCTGGTAACATCCCGGTTTTTCGCTTCAAGAAAAGCTTCCACGAGGGCCGTAATGACGTTGCCCTGTTCCTGAAGTTCACGGGCAAGGCGGCCACGGCGGGCTTCTGCCGGATTGCTGCGAAAGGCAGCCAGCCAGGCATCTCCCGTTTCCCGGTAGCGAACCAGCACCTGAATCATTTCGTCCAGCTTTCTGATCAGTTCAGAGTTTGCCTCCTTTTCTTTCAGGCCCTTGGCAAGGGTTTGCATGAGGGCATGTTCCCTTTCCATGGACCGGAAACTGTCTTCGCTGTCAAAAAGGGCAGAGGCCGTAAGGTGAAGACGCATCATCCCCATCCGGTGTTTCAGTTCATTGGCCATTTCCAGAGCGGCCTGGGCTTCTTCCTGAAGTGTTTCATAATGGGCGGTCAGTGCATGAAAGGCATTCGTAACTTCCTGGCCTGATACATCAAAGCGAGTCTGGTTCCGGATGTTTTCGTGTATCTGTCTTTCGCTCAAGTCCATGCTGCGTGAGAAAAGATCGATAACTTCCCTTCCTTTTTGATTGGCATCACTGTTACTGCCAGCATATTCCCGGTGCAGGGAGGTAAGAGAATCCAGATGTTCCAGAGCCAGAGCCAGCTGGCGGCGGCCTTC
Source organism: Desulfobotulus pelophilus (assembly GCF_026155325.1). NCBI lineage: Bacteria > Pseudomonadati > Thermodesulfobacteriota > Desulfobacteria > Desulfobacterales > Desulfobacteraceae > Desulfobotulus > Desulfobotulus pelophilus. The sequence continues at coordinate 97,548 of NZ_JAPFPW010000011.1, forward strand.
GGCAAGGTCGTTATCCTGCCCGTTCATGATAAAATTCTGCATGGCCATGATGGCTGACTGCGATGCATGTTCCAGATCTGCAACCCGGTTGGTCACGGGAAGGGTATACTCCGTGGTATGGACCATGTCATTGCCAATGGTATTCATGCCTCGCATGCTGGCTCCACCCAGCAGGAGAAGTATCAGGCAGACAAGGCCAAAGCCAAAGCCAAGTTTTTTTGCAATTCCAAAATCCTTGAATTTCACGCTGCACACTCCTTCGTATTTTGATACTTTCAAACAGTTTCAGAAAGATGCCTGTTTCATTTCGGTAAGAACTGGAGCAGAGAGGTCACCAGCCTGCTTCAGTATGGTCGATGCGGAAAGCAGGGTGACAAGTCCATTCTCCTTTTTCAGAATTCCTCTGGCCAGCTGCCTGAGAATGCCATTACCGTTTTCTTTTCTGCGGTCATCCATGGGGGCTATCATGTTTTCCGGCGCAGGGAACACATCACCGATGCGATCTACAAGAACGCCAAAGGATTCCCCTGCATGGGGCTTGAAGAGCAGAATCCGGGTATGCTCTCTGGCAGGAGCAGGCGGATGGCCCAAAAGAACTCTAAGATCTATGATCAGATGAATCTGTCCCCGTATGTTTACGTAGCCACGTACGGATGGAGGGGCATGATGAACCGGTGTAAAGTGGTTTCGCGTGTGCACTTCCTTGATATCGAATATATCGAAACCGTAGGTTTCCTCTCCAATGAAAAAGGTACAGATCTGGCGGTTATGGCTGGTGATCATCATGCGCTTTTCCTTTGCGGATTTTTGTTCCCATGCAGCAGGATACGGATGCTGTTCCGCAGGTTTTCCCTGTCTATTTTCACCTCAAAGGCATCAAAGCCCGCTGCAAGAGTACGGTTCCGGTCCGTTTCCGTGGCCAGTGCCGTGAGCGCGATGGCTTTTATATGGCGGCATGAAGGGTCCTTACGGACTTCCCGTATCAGCTGCCATCCATCCATTTCAGGCATTTCAAGGTCGCTTACCAGAAGGTCAAAGGATTGTTCGCGGAGCAGTTGCCATGCCTCTCTGCCATTGGATGCCGTTGTCACCCTGCATCCATCTGACTCAAGGTAATTCCGCACAAGCTGGGTGAAAAAAACCGTATCTTCGGCAAGAAGGATATGACTTTGTTTTGGCTGTTCTGTTTTTTCGCCAAACCAGCCCGGCTCCGCACTTTCAATAATCTGAAAGGGGTCCAGAAAAAGGGAGAGTTTTTCCTGAACCACAGCAGCACCGAGAATGCCTTTTCCGGGGATACTTTTGGTTGCAAGATCCAGTGGTATATCAACAATATCTCGTATTTCGGAAAAGAGAATCCCATAGGGCTTTTCGGAAAATTTAGGAAGAAGCAGATGGAAGGTTTCGCTCTCTGGACAGGGGGATACGGGCAGAATGTGTTCCAGCCTGACAATGCGGGTGGGAACATTGTCAAGGGTGATAAATTCTTTGTCTCCAATCCGCTCAATATGATGGATGGATATTTTTTCAACCCGTCTTACCAGCTGAAGGGCCATGGCGAACTGCTCGTGGGGACCGGCTGCGGTGAGAAGAACGGGTTGAGTTGTTGTGGTGGCGTGGGTGTTTTCTGCGCGGGCGGCAAGGGGTACACCCGTATGTCTGGCAATGCCTTCTATATCCAGTATGAGAGCCACCTGCCCGTCACCCATGATGGTGGCCCCGGAATAGATGGCAATGGTTTTCAGGGCCGGATGCATGGGTTTGACCACAATTTCTTCGGTTCCGATCACTTCATCGACCTCAAGACCGAAACGATGATTGCCCACTTTGACAACGGCAAAGGTGAGATTCTTGCTCTCGCCGTTTCTCGGAGTACGGGCGATGGCAGTCTGTATGGTTTCCGTAAAGGGAACCGGACGTTTCAGCACCTCTTTCAGGCGAACCATGGGCAGAAGGGTTTCCCTGAGTCGACAGACCTCGTGGGTTCCCACGCAGGAAATCCGCTCGCTTATTTCACGGTCATAGAGGCAGACCAGTTCTTCGAGGTTCACCTGAGGAATGGCAAAACGATCTTTCCCTGCACGAACCGTAAGGCAGGGAATAATGGCAAGGGTCAGGGGCAGGGATATGTGGAAGCGACTCCCCTGACCCCGGATGGAAGAAAGCTGGAGAGAGCCGCCCAACGTTTCGATGGATGTTTTGACCACATCCATGCCGACCCCTCTGCCGGAGACCTCTGAGACCTGATCTGCCGTGGAAAAACCGGAAAGAAGAGTGAGCTGGCAGATATCTTGTTCCGACATACGGGAAAGTTCGGATTCTTTTTTCAGTCCGGATTCCAGAGCTTTTTTACGGATTTTGTTCGTATCCATGCCCTGCCCGTCATCACTGAGGACAAGGGCGATCTGGCCTGCTTCATGTCTGGCTGCAACGTGGATATGGCCGGTTTCCGGTTTGCCTGCGATCACGCGCTGCTGCGGTGATTCGATGCCATGATCACAGGCATTGCGGATAAGATGGGTCAGGGGATCGGCCAGGGCTTCCAGTATGCTTTTGTCCAGTTCCACATCCTGACCTTCCATCTCCAGCACAATGTCTTTTCCCAGTTTATGAGAAAGGTCCCTCACCATACGGGGCAGCTTGGCAAAAATATTGCCAATGGGCTGCATACGGGTACGCATGATGGTCTGCTGCAGTTCCGTAGTTACACCATCCAGACGCTGGGCGAGGTTGTGCGAGCCGGAAGCATGCTCTGATTCCAGAAGATGCTGGTTACGGACAAGAACCAGCTCTCCTGCAAGGGTCATCAGCTGATCCAGAATGTCCAGACGGATCCGGATGCTGCCGGTTTTATCCGCAGTCTGTTCTTTTGTGCTGCCGGTTTTTTCTTCCTGTGGCGGTGGGGCTGGTATGGTTTGGTCTGGAGCAGAAGAGGAGCTTGAAACCACGGAATGAGAAGGCATTTCAGCCGTGATGACGGCAGAGTCCATACAGACACCTTCACGGGATACGGGAAGGATATGCTCTGCACCCAGCCCGCTTACGGAAGGGATCAGGTCCATTTCCAGAATGGTGGCATACAGTACCTGATAGGTAAGGGGGCCGGTGGGCAATCCCTGACGGATATCAAAGGAACCGAAGGAGAGCTCGGCCTCCACAATTTCACCGGCGGACAAGAGGTCTGCGATGATTGCCATGGGGCGTTTGCCGGCTTGTTCCATTACCGCAAGATCATAGTGCAAGAGGTAAAGCTCTCTGGCCTTGTCGATGCGATGAAGGGTGTAGGCAGAAACGGTAAAGGGCAGCGGATTGTTGCAGGCACACAGTTGGGCCGGAGTTTGGCGGTCTTTACGGGCTTTGTCGGGCAGGCGTTCTTCAAGGAGGGCATCCAGGCGATGCTGCATGCTGCTGATATCCATATCATTACTGTTTTCAACATCATCCAGCAAGGTCTGGACATAGTCGGTTCCGGACAGAAGACCGTCAATAAGGGGACTATCCGCATTCATTTCTCCGGAACGGACCATGGAAAGCAGGGCTTCCATGGCGTGGGTGAGGGATCCTATGGAGGTGAGCCCAAGGAAGCCAGCACTCCCCTTGATGGAATGAACAGCCCTGAAAAGACCGTCCACAATGGTTCGGGATGCTTCCGTATCGGCGCCTTCCAGCCCGAGTATGTCTTTTTCGGCCCTGGTCAGGTGCTCCCGGGCCTCATTGACAAACTCATCCAGAATTGCCTTGTCATTGAGCATGGGTGTCTTCCTCGGATTCAGGATTTCGGATAATGGTGTACATGCGATCCAGTCTTGTCATGCGGAAAAGGGTGACAAGACTTTCGCTGGCACGGGTGATGACCAGTTCACCATGACGCTTGTTCTCGCCCAGAATCCGGGCAAATCCTACCAGGAGGCTGAGCCCTATGGAGTCTATGTCGGAAGTCTGGGAAAGATTCAGCCGGAAGGAAGAGATGCCCTGATCGAGGATGGTAAGCATGAGACGTCTGAGACCATCTGCGGTAGCCGCGGTGATATCTCCACCGGGATGGATTTCTGCCCACTGACCATCCATGTGCCAGGAGCAGTCTTCCTTTCGGGGTACGGAAACCCAGGCCGTAACGGATCCGGGCAGGCGTGTGAAACGGATTTCGTCGGAAAAGGCATGAATCAGGGCAAAGCCCCGGCTGCGGTCCTGGGAAGGGTCTTCGGGCATGGTAAAGGAGAGAGCTTGTGGATCCACACCGGGGCCCTCATCTTCTATACGGATACAGAACCTGTCTTTGCCCAGTGCTTCAATAGAGCCTTTCACCAGAAGAGCCCTGTCTCCTGCATTGCCATGTTCAACCGCATTGATCAGAAGTTCTCTGAGGACAATGATGATTTCCGAGAACCGAGTGGTTCCAAGACGGCCCATAAATTCCTTGGCAAGGCCCACAAGGCGATCCACAAGCCCCATATCCGAGCCCATGGAAAAATGCAGAACCCCGTCTTTTTCCTGGATGGCAAACATAATGCACCCTTTCTGAATGGTTTTTATGCTACGTACTTCTGGAGCTGCCCGGAATGTCCACCACGGCCAGCAGCATGTCATCTGCTGGTTTATTGCGGCAGAAAGCCATGATGTCTTTCCAGAGGGCTGAAAGAAAGTCGTCCAGGGTTTTGTCCCTGTGTTTTTCAGCCAGAAAAAGGATGCCTTGTTCGCCAAGATTCTCCTTTTTCCCCGTGGGACCATCCACCCGTTTTGCCTGTATAATACCGTCCGTAAACAGAAGAATGCGGTCCCCGGGAGCCACGGGATAATTTTTTGGATGAAACACGGCATCCGGCCATAGGCCGATGCTGTCTCCTGCTGCCCTCAGGGGTAAAATTCTTCCTGTTTTTCCTTCCATGAGGATGGGGGATGGATGGGCGGCATTGCAGACTTCAAGGCGCATGGCCGGGAGGCTCATACGAAGAAACAGCCCTGTGATCATGCGATCGTTACCGGAAGAGGTAAGGTGGGTATTCAGGGCATGAAAAAAGGTAGTTCCGTTTCGTTCAGGGTGCTCATCAAAAAAGGCCTTGAGCAGAATGGTATGGTAAGAAGCGCCCATATCATGACCCGCCACATCGGCTATCAGCACATCCCATCCTTCCGTATCCTCGCGGAAACTCAGGAAGTCTCCTCCTGCTTCCGCATAGGCATGCTGCATATGGCGAAGGATGAGTGCGGTACAGCATGTGGGTTGCCGGGTCAGGGATGCATGGGCTTTCCGGGCGTCCTCTATCTGTTTGCGGCGGGAAGCAAGGTCCATCCGTAACCTGTCCATATCCCGTTCCCGCAGTCCGTCGGATAAGCGGGTTGCCCGGTCTGATCTGTGGCGCTCAAGGATGGAGGCGATACAGGTCTGCACCTCATCGGGAGTGAATGGTTTATCAAGGTAATCCCGACATCCCCTGCGCATGAGGCTGACTACCATATCTTTGTCTCCGTATCCGGTAATGGCCACAACCGGAATGAAGATATCCTCCCTTTTCATGGCTTCCAGCAGTTCAAGTCCCGTAAGTCCCGGCATCTGCACATCCGTCAGGAAAAGATCAATGTCCATTTCTCCACGGCGGGTTTTTCGGAGAATGGCCAGGGCTGCAAGGCCGTCTTCGGCAAGGGAAACTTTGTAGCCTGCCTTGCGGAGGATGAGAGAAAGTCCCAGCCTTGTATGATTTTCATCTTCAGCGATCAGAATATGGGCTCCCATGATCGGTCTCCTTTGCGGATACCTGTAGCAAGTTGTGTGCCTCATAGAGTGGCCCCATACTGCGGAGGGCCGTTTGTAACAGATGCATGGGTGTCGCAGATTGCAACGATTTCACAATGCCGGACTGTAGCAATCTGTTACAGTGTCGCAAAAGATTACAAAGAGGGTGGGTTTATGGGATCAGCGCCGGGGTTGGCAGGAGATGGGGGTTCTGGTCAGACCGGAAAAGCACCGGATGTGGAGACGGAGGACTCCATTCCGGTTGACGGTCTCCGTGCATCAGGCCGGTCTGTCCGAAGGAAGAAGGGTTCCGCGGAACTGGGCCATGGCAGGGTGAACAAAAAAATACCTGCACCCATGCAGCAGAATGGGGCAGGTATGAAAGAATGGACGGGAACAGGAACGTTACACCATGGCCTGTACAAAGGTCTGCATATCAAAGGGCTGCAGGTCTTCAACCCCTTCCCCCACACCCACATAGCGGACCGGGAGTCCGAGGTGTTTCTGGATGGCAATGACAATTCCGCCTCTGGCCGTACCGTCCAGCTTGGTCAGCACAAGACCGGTCAGCCCGATGGCCTCATGGAACAGCTCCGCTTGCCGCAGGGCATTCTGCCCGGTGGTTGCATCCAGAACCAGAAGGGTTTCGTGGGGAGCACCCGGCATGCGTTTATCGAGGGTCCGGTGGATTTTTTTCAGCTCCTCCATGAGATTCACTTTATTGTGAAGACGGCCTGCCGTATCCACAATGAGCACATCGGCGTTACGGGCTATGGAGGCATCCAGAGCATCATAGGCCACAGCGGCAGGATCGGATCTGTCTTTATGGCGGATGAGCGTGGCACCACTGCGTCTGGCCCAGAGCTCCAGCTGCTCACTGGCGGCTGCTCTGAATGTATCACCGGCGGCCAGAACAACCTTTTTCCCTTCCTGCCCATAACGTGCGGCCAGCTTGCCGATGGTTGTGGTTTTGCCTGCACCGTTGACTCCGACAACAAGGATAACCCGTGGGGTGATTTCCGAAAGGATGTATGGTTGCTCTTCCGCAGGGCCCGTCGGAACTTCTTTGAGAATTTCTTCCCGGATGCGGGCTTTCAGGTCTTCACTGGAATGGATCCGGCCGCGAATAACACGGATACGTTCTACGATGTCCATGGCCGTTGTGACGCCGATATCGGCTGTGATCAGTTTTTCTTCCAGATCTTCCAGCAGGTTTTCATCGAGTTTGCGGCCAAGCAGCAGATCATCCACATCCGTTGTCAGAAATTCCCGGGTTTTGGAGAGGCCCTGTTTGAGTTTTTTGAAAAGACCTCCGGTGGCTTCCGGTTGCAGATTTTCCTGCTCTTGTGATGGACTTTTTCCGACTGCAGAGTCCGGGGAGACGGGGAGGGAAGGGTCCCTATCATGGGCCGGTGGCTCATGTTTCTTTAGGGTACTGCTTTTCGGACCATTTTCATGGTTTACCGTATTTTTTTTGGAAGATTTTTTACCAAATAATGAAAAACTCATCCGGTTGTTCCTCATCCTGCTCCGCAGCCTGTACAGCCTCTGCAGTGGTCATGTGTAACGGAGGTGAAGGGTAGTCTCTGGTTATCAGGAAGTTACGGCTTAGAGAATCTGGCTGAGAAAAAGCCTTGCTCTTTCATTCCGGGTGTTTTTAAAGAAGTGCTCCGGGGTTCCCACTTCAAGAATTTCTCCATGATCCATAAAGATAACCCGGTCTGCCACTTCTCTGGCAAAGCCCATTTCATGGGTGACCACCACCATGGTCATTCCTTCTCTGGCAAGGGTTTTCATTACGTCCAGAACTTCGCCTACCATTTCCGGATCCAGTGCGGAGGTGGGCTCGTCAAAGAGCATGACCTTCGGGTCCATGGCAAGGGCTCTGGCAATGGCCACGCGCTGCTGCTGCCCCCCGGACAGCTGCTCCGGGTGCACATTGGCTTTGTCCCGGATCCCCACCTTGTCGAGAAGTGTATAGGTTTTTTCTGTGGATTCCTCGGCAGGGCGTCGACGGACAACTTCCTGAGCAAGCCGGATGTTCTGCATGACCGTTTTGTGGGGAAAGAGGTTGAAGCTCTGGAATACCATGCCCACCTCTTCACGGACTTTATTAATATTGGTTGAAGGATCAAGGATGTCAATGCCATCGATCATGATATGACCGCTGTCGGCTTTTTCCAGTTGATTCAGGCAGCGGAGAAAGGTACTTTTCCCGCTGCCCGAAGGTCCTATCACCACAACCACTTCGCCAGCGGCAATTTCGCAGGAGACATCCTTCAGTGCGTAAACCTTGTGGGGGACATGGAATGTTTTATAAATATTTTTAACGGAAATCATGGTTGCCTATGCTTTTTATCGGTATCGGTTGAAGGCTGTGGCTGTTTTTCGGCCCGCCGCATGGAGCTCTTCTCAAACTGTGTCAAGGTAGCAGATAAGAGGCTGGAGGAGAAGAGAACTTTTTATCCTGTACCGCATCCTGTTTGCATCCTGTTTTTCATGGTAATTTTTCTTCAGCTGGGATAATAAATATGAATTGTAAACGTATATTATCCCAGTTTTTTTCATGCACCCATGGAATGCAGAAGAAGAATCTATGGAAAATCAAGAATATAATGCCTTTCTGGGATTGATTTCAAAGGCCTGTATTGCCGCACTCCGGGAAATGGCGGAAAAAAAGATATCCCTTAGCTCCGAAGGACTGCAAGACACACTGAAGGCGCAGAAGGTGCTGAGTGAAGAGGCCCTGGCCTCCCTCTCTCCTTCCGATGAAGAAAGCCTGAAGGATCTGCAGAAACGATTTGACCGTTTGCGTCAGCAGAAGGATCTGCTTCTGAAGGAATACGGAATTCTGGAAGAAAGAAAGCAGGAATCGGATCGTTTTTACCGCAGAACCCTTCTTCTGTTTGCTGAAATGCAGAAGAATGCCTGTTCACCGGAACTGGACACGGCCAGTGACCGTTTCCGCAAGCTTGTCCGTGAAAACGCCGGGATTCCAGTGCTGGGTAAGGCCTTTGGTGAGCTGAAGGATGCGGCTTTCCGGACGGCTGCAACCTGTGAGGAAGATAAGGGAGTTAAAAAGGGTATCCTCCGCCGTTTTTTTCGGGACAGTCGGCCGGATACGGTGTTTCTTTTTGAAACCCTCCGGGAGTCGTTTCAGGAAATAACGGATAATCTGCGTTTGAATCTGGACCCTGGATCGGCGGAACGTATCCGCAAGGTCAATGAAGCCCTGAGGGAGGCCGGGAGTCTGGATGATTTTCTCCTGATCCGCAGGGATATCATTGATCTTGTAGCCGACTATGTCACGGTCATGCAGAATGAAAGGGAAACGGCCGCAGCGGTGATCCGTGAAATTGCCGGCCGTCTCGAGCAGATGGAAAAACTGGTTCTTTCCGCATTCATGGAACAGATTACAGCCGATGTGGAGTCCAACCGTGTTTTTTCCGCATCCATTGCGGGGCAGCTTGAAGATCTGGATCAGAAGGCAGGTTTTTCGAAAACCCTGGCGGAGCTGAAGGAAGCGGTGGTGACACGCCTGAATGTGATTCAGCAGCTGCTCACCCGGAAGCAGTCCGAAGATGAAAAAAGGAAGGAAGAGGCGGACAGCCGCTATAAGCTGATGCAGAAAGGCCTTTTCCGGATGCGGGATGAGATGATCCGGATTAACGAAAAATCCCGTGTTTTAGAAGAAGAACTCTTGAAAGATCCTCTTACGGGTTCCTATAACCGAAGGGCCTATGACCGTCATGCCGCGGAAGAAATGAACCGTTTCAATCGCTATAACAGTTTGTTTTCTCTTCTTGTTTTTGACGTTGATCGCTTTAAGCTGGTGAATGATCGCTATGGGCATGCCATTGGTGACAAATGTCTGAAAACAATTATAGATAAGGTGCAGCCTCTTTTGAGGGGCAGTGACTTCCTTGCACGTTTCGGTGGTGAAGAGTTTGTGGTGCTGCTGCCGGAAACGGGGCCTGACGGCGCAAGGGAGGCAGCAGAAAAAATCCGTTCTGCTGTGGAGAGCATTGCCTTTTACCACAAAGAAGAGAAGGTTCCGATCACCATCAGTGTGGGCGGGAGTACCGTGCGGGAAGAGGATAAAGATTATACAAGCCTTTTTGCCCGGGTGGACAAGGCCCTTTATGAGGCAAAAAACACAGGACGGAACCGGGTCGTGATGAGCTGACCTTGTTGAAGGCTTTTTTACATGTGAGAAACGGCCCTTTGTTTGTCCCTCGGGGCAAAAGAAAGGGCTTTTTATGGTACGGAATCCTGACCCTGGTCAGGAAGGATGGAGAAAGGAAGATGTCTATGGTGTCTGAGGAAAACCAGGAGTATTGGTATCAGCCGGAGATACAGTCTCTTATCAATGGAAAAAGCCGTGAGCACAAGGCTCGTCTTGCCCATACCCCGCCGGTTTGCCTTAGTCTGAAAAGCGCCCTTACCCGCCTTGAACCAGCCGATGAATTTACCTTTCATCTGCATCAGGAGGCCCTTGCCCAGCTCCCGGGGATTGCCTGTAATCCCGTTCAGCGGGTGGTAGAGGATGACGGCGCCCAAGCTTCGGAACAGTGCGGCAGAAAACGGCGGATTGCCATTGTCTTTTCCGGAGGTCCGGCTCCTGGCGGGCATAATGTGATAGCCGGTCTTTTTGATGCCGCCATGCAAAGGAACCCGGATAATGAAGTACTGGGTTTTCTCATGGGACCGGAAGGCATTGTAGAAGGGCTGTATCAGCCCCTTACCCGGGAAATGGTGGATCAGCACCGCAATATGGGTGGTTTTTCCATGATCCGCACGGGCAGGACCAAAGTGGATACCAGAGAAAAAATGCGTCTTTCCCGTAGCACCTGTAAAACTCTGGGCATTGATGCACTGGTGATTGTCGGGGGAGATGATTCCAATACCAATGCAGCCTTTCTTGCGGAAAATCTTCGGGAAGAGGGCATACAGGTAATCGGAGTACCCAAAACCATAGACGGAGACATTCTGGTTCAGGATGCTTCCGGGAACAGTCTCTGCGCCGTCAGTTTCGGTTTTCACACGGCAGCCCTTGCCTTTTCCAGAAACATTGCCAGTCTCTGTACCGATGCAGCCAGTGATGTGAAATACTGGCATATTTGCAAGGTGATGGGCAGAGTGGCAAGCCATCTTGCCCTGGAGGTGGCCCTGCAGACCCATCCTACCCTTACACTTATTGGTGAGGAGCTGGCCGATTATGTGGATGATGACCGTCTGAAGGCTGCCCGGGAAAGGGGCGAACAAGACTATACGGCGTATGGCATGACGCTGCGGCACCTTTCCCGCCTGATTTGTAATGCCATTGTTCAGCGGGCGGCGGCGGGCAAAAATTATGGTGTGCTGGTCATTCCCGAAGGTCTGCTGGAATTCATCAATGAAATTCAGGTGCTGATTATCAAATTATCCACCCTGATTGCCGACTATAACCGGACCCATGATGCGGGGTTCCATGAGGTTTTTTCCGATCTGGATGCTCAGACGGACTATTTGCGGCGTATGGCAAGGGAGTCCCAGGAAAGGGATCAGATTTTTGTCTGGAATCAGAGGGACCATGATTTTTTTGATGATATACCGGATTTTTTCAAGGAAGGACTTCTGACTGAACGGGACAGTCATGGTAACTTTCAGTTTTCTCAGGTAGAAACGGATAAAATACTCATGGGGCTGGTCAAAGATTACCTGAGTATTCTAAAGGAAAAAGGTCTTTATAAGGTGGGGATTGACCCTCAGTGGTATGCGGGCGTTCTGGAGAGAGAAGGACTGGATCCGGATGGTTTTGCGTCTGTTCTTTTCCGGAATGCGGACAGAAAGGGAGAACCTCTTCTGTTTAAAGAGTCTATTATCTCAGTCAAAACCCTGAATCATGCCCTTGTTAAAGAAGGGTTGCTGTCCGATGGGGCAGCCATACCGCCGGCAATCCTGAAGGTATATCGGAAATCGGAACCCGATTTCCGCATGCAACCCCATTTTTATGGTTACGATGGCAGGGGCAGTGATCCCACCCCCTTTGACTGCAATTATACCTATAATCTGGGTAGAACCGTGTTTGCCCTCATTGCCGGTGGAGCCACGGGACAGATGGCTGTGATCCGTAATCTGGAAAAGGATGTATCGGAATGGGAACCCATGGGCGTACCCCTTGCCGCACTGATGCATCTTGAGGAACGGAAGGGAAAAATGGCCCTTGTTATGGAAAAAAAGCTTGTGGATGTTCAGTCTCCGGCTTTTCAGGTTCTTAAGGCTATGGGAGCAGAGTGGCTGGCTGCCCGTGCGGGAGAAGATCCCTGTCGCAGGCCGGATTCTGTGTGGATGACAGGTGCCGAGGATAAACCCTTGACCCTTCTGCTGAATGCCATGAATACTGGCTCCAGCAGAAGCCCTGCATCGGAAAACCTTTTATGATGTTTCGGGAAATGGCCGCATCCACGGACACGGATCCTCCTGCTATGACAGGGTACAGGCAAGGGAGTTATTCCCTACCCCGGTAATGGGTGGCGTCCATTTGATAGCGGCGTATAATTTTCTGGAGAGACTGGCGTTGTATGCCGGACAGTCTTGCGGCATGGGATATGTTACCGGAAGTCTCCTTCAGAAGATGGTCCAGATATTGGCGGGTAAAACGGGCCAGTACCTTTTCCTTTAATTGCTGATAGGGAAGGTTACGGTGGGGCAGGGGAGAGTCCGTGAAGAAATCCAGATCCGGGATCCTGTCCCTCTTCAAAGCATTTTGGGGAGGGATTTCCTTTTCCTGTGTCATGACACAAAGTCCCTGCAGAGTGTTTTCCAGTTCTCTGATGTTGCCCGGCCAGGGGGCCTGCATGAGTTCTTCCAGCAGCAGGGATGAAACCCGTTTTTTTTCCATACGGAGCTGACAGGCTGTTTTGTCCAGAAAATGTTCCACCAGCAGAGGAATATCCTCCCGTATTTCCCGTAAGGGGGGCATGGTGAGGCTGGCCACATTCAACCTGTAGTAGAGATCTGCCCGGAAGGTGTTGTCTTCCACCTTCTTTTCGAGGTTCTGATGGGTAGCTGCCAGTATACGGACGTCTACTTTGCGGCTCAGATCACTGCCCAGAGGGTTGATTTCCTTTTCCTGAAGAACCCTGAGCAGTTTGGACTGCAGGGGCAGGGGAAGGTCTCCGATTTCATCGAGAAAAATTGTGCCACCTTCAGCAGCGGCAAAATATCCCTGCCTGTCTTTGACCGCTCCGGTAAAGGCACCTTTAGCATAGCCGAAGAGTTCACTTTCCAGCATGGATTCAGGTATGGCAGGGCAGTTAACGGTAATCATGGGGCCGCCACGTCGCGGACTTGATTCGTGGAGTGCCCGGGCCGTAAGCTCTTTACCCGTACCGGTTTCTCCGCAGATAAGAACCGTTACATCGGTTCTGGCAAGCATGCGGATTTTTTCATAGATGGCCCGCATGGGGCCAGACTGGCCCACGAGACCGGGGGTGGAGGCACAGAGAATCCGTGAAAGTCTGAGATTTTCCCGTACAAGGCGGTTGTGTTCCAGTCCCTTGCGGAGGGTGTGAATCAGGCTGTCGTTTTTAAAGGGTTTGGATATAAAGTCATAGGCTCCTTCCCGTATGGCTGTGACAGCGGTTTCTATGGTGCCATATCCTGTCATCAGTATCACGGACAGATGGGGGTCTTTTTTATGAATTTTTTTCAGCAGAGACAGGCCGTCCATTCCGGACATGCGGATATCTGTGAGGACAAGATCTACGGGATGGGCAGCCAGAAGGGCAAGGGCATCTTCCGCACTGGTGGCTGTAAGAATTTCACAGGGCATTTCTGCCTGTATGGTGCGGCTCAGGCCCTGAACCAGATCGGTCTCATCATCCACAAGCAGAAGGGTATCTTTGGTTTCCATTAGTCTTTCTCCAGAGGCAGGCAGATGGTGAAGGTGCAGCCCTGCCCCGGACTGCTGTCCACAAAAATATCGCCACCATGTCGGGAAATGATTCCGTAGACAACGGCAAGGCCAAGCCCGGTGCCTTTTTTTTCTGCCCGGGTTGTGAAAAAAGGTTCAAAAATACGGTTCAGATTTCTTCTGGAAATTCCGTGGCCTGTGTCTGTAATGGTAAAAACGGCCTGATCCCCCATCCTGTCCAGCCGGGATGAAATTTCTATGCGGCCTCCGGGCTCCGTTGCCTGCATGGCATTGAGAATAAGGTTCATCCAAACCTGTTTCATTTGCTGGGCATCGGCGATGATGGGAGGGAGGGAGGTATCGGGGCTGAAGGAGAGAGTCAGTCCATGGTTCTGAATTTCTCTGGAAAGCACGCCCAGGATTTCAGCTATCATGTCATGCATATCTAAAGGGTTGTACATGGTTGGCATTGCCCGTGAAAAATCCAGAAGAGCTTCCACTACATGTTTGCAGATATGGGTATGTTTGAGAATGATGCCGATGTCATGACGGATCTGGCTGTCATCTGCTGCCGCCTTTTCAATGAGTCCGGCATAAAGCTGAATAACTCCCAGGGGGTTATTGATTTCATGGGCAACACCAGCGGCCAGCTCACCGACGGAGGTGAGTCTGTCGGTTTGGGCCAGATAGGCATCCATACGTTTTTTGTCAGTAATGTCCCTCATGGACGCTTCAAAGTCTGGAATTTCCATGCATATTCCAGGCCTTGCGATGCAGGAAAAAAGAACATCCCTTCTTTCTCCCCTACGGTTGACAATGCGGATTTCCATATCCCGGATATGACAGTCTTTTCGCAGAATATCCCATAGTCGCCTTGTTTGCTGCCCGTCCCAGAAAAGCTGGTATACGGATTCAATTTCAAGGGCTTCCCGGATATCCGTAAAACCAAAGAGCAGGAGACCTGCGGCATTGATGTCCGTAAGTACTCCGCCCCTGCTTACAAGAATGGCCTCGGGAGCGGTTTCAAAGAGATTTCTGTATTTGGCTTCGCTCTGAAGGAGGTCATGATGTACCTCCTTCAGCTTGTCTGCCAGAATGGACAGGCTGGTCTGGAGCTGTTCGGCCTCATCCTGGCCGGGTTCGGTGCTCGGAAGGGTGGGGACAGAAGAGAAGTCATCATTGATGTTTTTAAAGTTGTATAAAATTTCCCTGAGATTGAGGATGACTGTCCGGTGAAACAGGAGGTAAAACAGGACGAGGAGGGAAGCCAGTGAAAGGGCGGTGATAAAAAAAATTACCCAGGCTTTTTCCATGATGCGGGTAAGCGTCGGGTCAATGGGAAGGTAGATGGTTTCCGCAGCCACCACGTCACCGGCATTGTAGTAAAAACTTGCCTGATCACCGTAAATTCTCAGGATATCTTCCGGAGCTGTATCCGGAGAACCGTGGCACACGAGGCAGCTTTCCTCCACGCGTACGGCGGTCATATGGACAAAGTAGGAGTGCTTATCCCTTTTGAGCCTGCCGCTCCACTCAGACTGCCCCTGATTTTCATTGAACCACTCTATCCGTTCGCTTTCAAAGCTGTCGGCAAGATTGATGGGGTTTCGTGGATTTGTGGCGGCCCTTTTGTAGTTGAACTCCGGGAATTCATCATGCAGACGTTTCATGACCTCCCTTGAGACAAATGAGGTGCTCATGGCCTCCAGAATAAAGGTGTCGTCGTTGAAATGATCCTGCATACGCGGGCGGAGAACTTCCCGCACATAGTCCCGGCTGGATTCAGCCATGGCCATGAAAATGGTAGTTTTCTGGTACAGCATACCAAAGTACTCATGGCGAAGGTAATGGTACTCCATAAGAGCGGCGGCCAGGCAGAACACCAGTACAATGAGTGCTGCACCCAGGCGAAATCTTTTTTTTATGCTGTGTTTGGGCATGATAAGGATAGAAAAACCTCTACGCTTTGTATGGAGTACGGACAACCGCCCCCGAGGTGACCGGGAGCGGGTATTTATCATCCGCCAAGAACATCAATCATGGAGAAAACCCGCCCCCTGCAGGTTTCATTCATTCTGCGCTTGAGAAAACGTACGGCATCAAGCGTTCCTTTGGCATAGATGTCTCTTCCATTGATATTATGGGTAAAACGGAAGCAGACGCTGTCATCGGGGGAAGACAGGGTGTAGGTATGCCAGGCATGCCCCTGAATATGTTCAGCCGGAATGCGCCAGGTCTTTTTCTGTTCTTCAGGATCTCTTTCCATTTCAATGCCATCTACCGTAAACGGGATACCCAGCGCATTGAAATGGCTGACCATGGCTTTAGCCGTCCCTGAAGTATCCGCTTTGCCGGCCTGATGACTTTCCTGAATACGGAGGCTGTATCCTTCGAACAGACCTGGAAAATTACTTGCGGCATAGGCCATCATGGCCTGAAATCCCACAATCTGTTTTGCCATGTTAGGGGCAATAACGGCACAGATAGCAGAGTCCGAAACGGTTTTGAGAAGGGCATCCCTGTCACCTCCTGTGGTGCCCATGACAAAGGGAATGCCTTGGGCTGCGTAGAAAATGGCATTGGTATTGACGGCGCTGGGGTGGGTATAGTCGATGGCGATGAGGCCTTCATATTCGGAAAGGAGAGCTTTGATCCTGGAATCTCTTTCAGATGGCCTGATAAGATCAAAGGAAAAATGGTCGTTGTGAAAGGTTTTTATATGGGTTCCCGGGCCTGTGAGGGATGCCGGGACGAGAAAGAAGGTTTCATCAGCAAGAAGGTGAGGGATCAGGGTGGATGCCACGTTTCCTGGCAAGCCATTGATCATAACAGGTATTCTGGGCATGTTGACTCCTTGAGATTTGGCGGTCGCCGTAATCATTGAGCATATCAGAACGGCAGTTCTGAACGCAATGTACAGGGCTACACAGATGAAAAATGGCTTTTTTTCAGGAACCGTAGAAGTCCATGGAATGAGCCAGCCCTCGCTTACCTTGGCACCACTTTTCTGTCCAGTGCTTTTTGGCCGGGTGCTTTTTCACTTTGTCGGAATGTGGCCTGTATCAGGCCCTGAGGATCCAGGATCAGCCCGACGGATCCGTCAGGCATGATGGCCGCACCGGCTATTCCCTGTATTTTTTTGAAGCTTGCCCCCAGTGGCTTGACCACTATCTGCTGTTTACCGAGGATTTCATCCACAAGTATCCCGGCCTGGGCTCCTTCTGCTTCCACAACCATGACAATGGGGAAGGAAGTATCCGATCCGTTTTCTGTTATCTGCAGCAGTTTTTCCAGCGAGGAGGCGGGCAGAAGATGATCCTGAAAATGAATCATGGACATACCCGTTGGCAGCCTTGCCAGGTCACCGGGCTTTACTTCTCTGCTGCCCAGCACACAGAGCGTGGGAATGACATAGCGCTGACGCCCGCACCGGCAGACTATGCCATCTATAATGGCTACGGTCATGGGTATGCGGAGATGAAAGCGGGTACCATGGTCCCGTTTGCTTTCCAGGTGAATATTCCCGGACAGGGAAGTGATCTGGTCGCGCACCACGTCCAGGCCAACCCCTCTGCCAGATATTTCCGTCAGGCTGGATGCTGTAGAAAAACCGGAGTGAAAAATGATTTTTTCAAGATCCTGCGGCTGGAGTTCTTCCCTATGGGAGAGGAGTCCTTTTTCCCTTGCCTTCCGGCTGATACTTTCCAGATCCAGACCCTGACCATCATCCTGAATAATGATATGAATGTCGCCGCCACTGTGGAAGGCTTCCATGGTGAGGCAGCCTTTTGCAGGTTTATTTTTTTTTATCCGTACGTCCGGAGATTCAATGCCATGATCCAGGGCATTGCGTACCAGATGGAGGAGAGGGTCACGAAGATGTTCAACGAGAGACCGGTCCAGCTCTGTCTCTTCTCCATGGCGCTGGAAGGAGACTTCTTTGCCGAGATTTTTCCCAAGCTCCTGTATCATCCGTTCCATTTTCATGAAAAGCGGTCGGATGGGAACCATGCGCAGAGTCAGCCCAAGACTTTGCAGTTCTCTGGTAAGTTTTGTCAGCTGGGAAAGATGGGCGCTGAGAGCCCCTGTTCCGATGTGCTGAAGTTCGGGGCACTGGCGCACCATGGTTTCCACAATCACCAGCTCTCCGATTGTGTCCATAAGGCGGTCAAGGCGCTCCGCTTCAACAAGAACGTTTTCCCGGACCTGACGGTTTCTGGTGCCGGAAGAGGTATTCCGCTGCATACCTTCAGGAGAGGTGGTCAGGTTACTTTCCCCGAGTTTTTTATGAAGTACGGAAGGATCTTCCGGAGGAGTGACATTTTTACCGGAATACCAGTCAAAGGCATGTTTCAGCCAGCTTTGGATATCCAGAAAATGTGAGGTCATATCCGAAGTAAAGAGGGCCGATTCCAGCGTACCCTCTGCTGCATGACAGAGGCTTTCAACGGTGTGAAGTCTGAAAAAGCCCGCTTCACCTTTCAGGGTATGGAAGGAGCGGCGCAGTTCTGTAAGGGCCTGTTCCTCTTGACCGGCCCGGAGGATCTGCTCTTCCATCGCAGCAAAGACAGGAGGCTGTACGGAAAGAAAATCAGCATACAGATCCATATCCAGATGCGATGGCAGGCGGTCCGGGTGCCGTGGCACACCATTTTGATTCATGCTCTCTCCAGATACGTGGGAATAAGCCCTAGGCACAATGTCTGTGAAAAAAGTTGTTCTTCTTAGGGAGTTATGTGCCAGCGATGGCTGATCGTATCGGTATGGCACAAAGAAGCGGTCTGATTCTCATGGTTTATGGCTCAGACCGCTGTATCTGGAAATATATATTGTTTTTGGTGACTTGTAAATATGGCAGGTGGGCTGGAAAGGGGACAGGAAAGAAGTGCCCGCATCATTATGATTCCACCTTTTCGAGAACGGGGGAGTCTACGGCAAGGAGGTAACGATGCGGGCCTGTTCTGGCACCATGAAGGGTGCGGCTGATCTGTCAGTCTGGGATTCTGGATCCGATTTTTTCGAGAATAGTATTGGCGGTATCTCTGGCATCGTCTGTGGTTCGATTAAAAAGATCATGCCATCTTTGGAGGTGATAATCTGTTCTTTCTCCAAGGGGAATGCCGCTCAGTCCTATCCAGGTACGGAGTATGGTCTGGTTCTGTTGCTGCAGGGAGTCCATACAGTCAAAAAAAAATTCAAAACTCTGCCGGTGCATTGACAGTACCGTTATATGGTGATCCATAGGCCCTCCTTACGGATTAGGGAGTTTCTTCTATGTAGCGTTCCAGGCGTGCGAACCCTTCCTCGTTGAATTTTCTGACTTTTTCCTGTCCCTGACGAACGTTTGTGATCCATTCGGTAACCAGTGCTTTGTTCTGGTCGGGAACATGGGGGAGGGGCTCCAGCACGAGGCGAGTAATTTTTTCTCCATGGTCCTGTATAACGGCTGCTGTTGTGTAAAGGTTGTTCAGAAGAGCCTTCTGGAAGTCAAGGATTTGTTTTGCAATGATTTTTGGTTCCATGATATATGCTCCTTGCTGTATTTGGTCTGGGTGTTATGCTGCACTGCAACTTCATAACTGAAGTGTAAGTGTTTTGTGCGTTGTGTCAAGAAAAAAATATTCTGGTTTTTTATATTCTTTGGATGATCGTTGATTTTCTGGGTTTGCCGGTGTGTATTCGGCAGGAACTGTTGAGCTGCAGTCTTGTTGCAGTGCAATATGGAGAGGGGTTTATGGGAGAGCGGGTTCTGATAAAAAAATACGCCAACCGGCGTTTGTATGACACGGAAAAAAGTAAGTACGTTACCCTTGCGGAAGTCCGGAATCTGATTCGGGAAGGTCGCAGTATCCATGTGGTGGATGTGAACACGGAGGAGGATGTCACGGCTTTTATTCTGACGCAGATTGTGCTTGAGGAGGCCCGCCAGAAGAATGCCCTTCTGCCCGTACCTCTGCTGCATCTGATCATCCGCTATGGGGATAATGTTCTCAGTGAATTTTTTGAAAAGTATCTTCAGCAGATTCTTGGAAACTATCTGCACCAGAAATCAGCCTTTGATGAACAGTTCCGCCGGATGCTGGATCTGGGTATGGATATTTCTGGCATGGCACAGAAAACCATGACCGGCATTTCACCTTTTAGACCGTTTATGGAATTTTTTACGCCAGAGAAAGAAGAAGATCCTCCCAAGAAATAGGTTTTCTGTTTTTTGCAGGTTTCTTTTTTTGAAGAAAATAGTTTCCGGCAAAATCATTTCATGGGGGCATTGCCGTTCTGAGGGTAATAAGGGTGCAGCCTGATCCGGGGCAAAATTTTTTCTGACTAGCCGGGCTGCTGCGGGAATTATGTTTCCACATGCACCAGGTGATGACGGATGACAATCTGCTTCAGTGTTTAGACCTGTCAGGCGGTTCCGCAGCAAATATTGCCCAAGGGCAGTTGTTCAATGAAAATAGTCCCTTCCTTCAGGCTGGGGCTATTTTCATTAGGATGACAGGTGCATGTTCCCAGCAAGGCCCATGGTCTGTACCTGTACAATAAAACAGAAAGATGAATGCATGATAGAGGCCATGTATGAAGAGGCTGGGGTGGTTGTTCTTTTTGAAAGTGAAGATCTGCTGATCGTTGATAAGCCTGCAGGGGTTGCGGTGATACCTGAGCGGGATAAAACGGCTCCTTGTCTTTTACATAAAGTGGAGACGTGTTGCCGGAACCGGCTTTATGTTGTTCACAGGCTGGACAAGGAAGTAAGTGGTGTGCTGGTTTTTGCCAAAAAGGCGGCCGCTCATCGCTTTCTGAGTATGGAGTTTGAGCATCGAAGGGTTCAAAAAAATTATCTTGCTCTGGTACATGGTTTGCCGGACAAAAAGACAGGTTCTCTCCGTGCACCTATCCGTGCCTTTGGGTCAGGGCGTATGGGAGTGGATGTCCTGAGGGGCAAGGAAAGCCTCACTCACTGGCATCAGATTGGTGAGTATGGTGACAAGGCTCTTCTGGATGTGTTTCCTGTAACAGGCAGGCGTCATCAGATCCGGGTTCACCTTTATCATATGGGGTATCCCATTGTGGGCGATCTCCGATATGGCGACAGGGGCCTTCAACAGGAATGGGAGCGCCTTATGCTGCATGCCCGCCACCTGACGCTGCCTCTTCCAGATGGCGGATCCGTCCATGTAAAATCACCTGTTCCAGAGGCTTTCAGTCGTCTTTGCAATGGCTATGAATAATGGTTTGTTGCATTGCAGGTATTCAATGAAATGAAATTATGCTAGCATGGTACACTTTCCAGGTTAATGGGCAGGCTTTTTCTCTGGCCAGCCTGTAACATCGCGCGCACCGGTTTGCTGGTAGATCTCCTGCTGGTTTGCATGGAGATGACAGTGCTACCAGAAAAAAGTTTCTCTCCCGCAGCCATTGGATGTCCGTCCGTATGTGGTTCCTTCATTCTTGAAAGGAGAAAGAAATGGAAAAGATTCGTGTATTGGGTATCTGCGGCAGCCTCCGGCAACATTCCACCAACATGGGACTCCTGCGATACGCGCAGCAGGCGTCACCGGAAGGGCTTGCAATCAGTTTAGCGGATTTATCCCGGATACCATTTTATAACAGCGATATTTCAGAAAAGCCTGCGGCAGTTAACGATTTTTTCAAAGAGCTGGAGCAGGCAGATGCCCTGCTTTTTGCCTGCCCGGAGTATAATTATTCCATTGCCCCTGTTTTAAAGAATGCATTGGACTGGGCCTCCCGCGAACCTGAAAACCGTCTTCTGGCTGGAAAGGCAGCGGCCATGATGGGGGCGGGTGGAGGAATGGGAACGGCCAGGGCTCAGTATCATCTCCGTCAGGTCTGTGTATTTCTGAATCTTCATGTTCTGAACGCTCCGGAAATTTTTTGCAATGCTTTTGCCGGCGGTTTTGATGAGGAGGGTAACCTCATGGATGAAAAGATCCAGAAGCAGATAGGTAAGCTTATGACAGCCCTGAATGCGTGGACCCTGAAGCTGCGGTAACACCAGAGCTCGGCCAGTATTTTCGTTGTATGAATCCCCCTGTGGAGTCCCTTCCCGGAAAAGCTGGAATTCAGTTCCAGAGAAGTGGGCAGGCAGAACGGCTTTTGTCGGCCTGACAGGCCGATTCGTTATGGCAAAAGTCTTTCAGACAAGCCTTTTGTCATTTTTTGCAATTGGACCATCAGTACGGTCTATCCCGTTCATACCTCTATAGCGTTATGTCAGAAGGCAGCGACTTTGCCTCTGCGGGCCCAGACTTTCATTGAAACGACTGCAAGGATTTCCGGCAGTTGCCTGCCTGTTTTCTTATCGTTTTTTTGACTGAGGCATATCATTATCCGGCATGACTTTGCTCGAAATCCTGTTGATTCCTTGCACCTCCCTCTCAGTTGATCCGGGGATGCCATGGTTTGTATACCATGGTATTCCCCCGTACCGGTTGGAATATTATGGATAACGATCAGCGGATACAGTATCGGCTTCTGCAGCCATTTGTCCGGATATTTTCCCGTAGGAATAGCATTCTTTGGATTTCTCTGTGCCTGATGTTCATGGCCGCCTTTCTGGGTATTTTGGCAAGCTCTTTGCCGGGAGAATCTGCCCTGGACCGTATATCCAAAACCGGTGTGATACGGATCGGCTATGCTGGCGAAGCTCCTTTTGCATGGCGCAGTGAGTCATCTGTTGTTACAGGAGAGGCACCAGAGGTTGCCAGGGCTGTTTTGAAAAAAATGGGTATACGCACCATAGAATGGGTTGAGGTGGATTTTGCTTCCCTTATCCCCATGCTTCAGGCCGGGCGTTTTGATATGATTGCAGCGGGCATGTTTATTTCTCCGGAGAGGGAAGGGCAAATTGCTTTCAGTTTGCCTACGGCCTGCATGGAATCCGCATTGCTGGTACAGAAGAACAATCCGCTGGGACTCAGCAGTTACCGGGATATTGCGGGCAGGTCTGATGTTGTACTGGCGGTTCTGAAGGGTGCCGTGGAGATGGAGCAGGCCATCCATGCCGGGATTCCCCAGAACCGCATACTGGCTTTTCCCGATCCGGAACTGGCTGTTCGTGCCATGCGTCATGACATGGCCCATGCGTTTGCCCTTACAGGCCCGAGCGTCACTTTTCTTGCCGGTGTGCATGCTGATATGGAGAGGGCTCTTCCCTTTGATGGCGGAGGACGGGTGACGGGATGCAGTGCTTTTGGTTTTCGCATGGAAGAAAGAGATCTTTTGGCGCATTTTGACAGGATGCTGAAAACCTATGTGGGCAGTCAGGAGCACCGGAAGCTGGTTGCTTCCTTTGGATTTACAGAAGAGAATGTTGCTTTCGCAGTCAGGTTTGGGGCAGGGGAGGAATAAGGATGCGGTCAGGTCAGACTTTTTTTTTCAAAAAAACTGAAAATAGCCGTTTTGCCACCGGATATCAGCCTTTACTGGCGACAGGATTTATAGCATTTTTTTCCTGCCTCCTTCTGTATGGAAGTAATACTTTGTGGCAGAAATCCTATGCTATGTATATTCCCATAAGTGATAATCTCTGCCAGTCACGTCATGCTGTATTTCAAGCCTTTCTTGCTGGATCGGAGAATGGGAACCATGCAGATTCATCTGACAGCGAGATTTTTTACTACCTGGATAAAGCAAAGCTTTCTGTTCGTGATGCCATGGAAGGACGCAGTACCTTACAGGGGATTCCTGCCGAAATACCGGAAGGAGAGTTGCTGAAACTGCTGGAACAGTACAGCGCATCACTGAATCGACTGGACAGGCTCATGCGGGAAGGGGAGGAGGTGGATCAGGATGGAAGCCAGCTTGCCATTTATCAGCAGAAAACCTTCCGTGAGCTGAGGCAGGCAGCCAGTACCATTGATACCTTTCTTGCCCTCCGTCTTGTGGAAGAAATGGCTGTTCGCCAGCAATGGCAGCGTGCAGGTGTACTGTTTTGGCTGGGGTTTCTCTCCCTGTCTCTTGTTTTTCTCTGGCGGGGAAGTCAGGCAGAAATTCGTCAGGGCCGACAGGAGCAGTTGACGAGGGCGCTTCTTGCGAGTAGCCGTGATGCTGTTTTTGTAAAGGATCGTCAGGGAAAATACCTGCTTTGCAATAAAGCCATGGAAGTATTTACGGGTATGCCTGAGAAAGAGATTTTGGGAAATGATGACGAGGGTATTTTTTCTCCCCCAACAGCCGCCATGCTCAGGGCAGATGATCAGGCAATCCTGAGTTCAGGCAGGGCAATCATGCAGGAGGAAATACTCACCTCAGGTAGTGGTACCCTGCGGATATTCTTTACATCCAAGGGTCCTCTTTTTGATCGCGAGGGTGAGATATTTGGTATGTATGGTATTGCCAGAGACATCACGGAATCTCGGCAGATGGAAGAAGAAAGAACGCTTTTGCAGCAGCAGCTCATACAGGCACAGAAAATGGAATCCGTTGGCAGATTAGCCGGTGGTATGGCCCATGATTTTAATAATATGCTGGGAATTATCCTTGGCCATCTTGAGTTCTGTGAAGAGGCCGTGGATAAAGATTCCACTATATATCAAGATCTGATGGAAATGAAAAAAGCAGTAAATCATTCTGTGTCTCTGACACGGCAGCTATTGGCATTTGCCAGGAAGCAGGAGATTTCTCCCGTTTTGATGGATGCGAATACTGGGGTTGAAAACACCCTGAAAATGCTGAAGCGACTGGTGGGAGAGAATATTCGGATTGACTGGAAACCGGGGAAACAGCCGGTATGGATTCAGATGGATCCGGCCCAGCTCGATCAGGTACTGGTTAATCTCTGCATCAATGCCAGAGATGCCATGGGAGAACATGGAACTCTCCGGCTTGAGGTGGACACGGTGGTGCTGGATGCCGCTTATTGTGCCCTTCATCTGGGCAGTTTTCCGGGGGCCTATGCCCGGCTCACGGTGGATGACAATGGGGCGGGTATCACAAGGGACGTACAGGATAAGATTTTTGATCCTTTTTTTACCACCAAAGAATCGGGTAAGGGCACAGGTCTCGGTCTTTCCATTGTATATGGTATTGTGAGACAGAACAGGGGATTTATTCAGGTTGTCAGTAAGGTGGGCAAGGGTACATCGTTTGCTGTACATCTGCCCCTTGAAGCAGAGAAGCCTGATTCAGAGGAAACCGCTGACCAGTCCTTTGCTTCGGGGAAAAACCGTGATGCAACCATTCTTTTTGTGGAGGATGATCCCGCTCTTCTGGACCTTGGAAAAATGCTGCTGGAAAGTTTGTCCTACCGCGTCGTGGCGGCCTCCAGCGCGGAAGAAGCTCTGCAAGGTATTCATGGTTTTTCCCCTGATCTTCTGATAAGCGATGTCGTGTTACCGGGAATGGACGGGAGGGAGCTTGCAGACCTGTTGAGCAGGCAGTATCCGGGTATGAAAAAACTGTTTATGTCCGGATATGGTGCGGGTCACATCATGCATGGCAGAATTGCCTGTGGCAATAAGGAATTTTTTATCCAGAAGCCTTTTTCACGAAAAGAAATGGCTGCCAGAATTGAAGATATTCTGCTTCGGTCATGAATGCAGAGCTCTGTTTTTTGTAGGTGAACAAAAGGGGCCCATATGGCTGTACCCTGCGCTATCCATATGGGCTTTTGGTAGTATATTCAAGGTGGTTGTTATTCCGTCAACGTGCTCTCTTCCCCTTGAATGAGGGCAGAAAGCCCTAAAAGAGCATTTTCCCTGTTGATGTATTTCTTAAGATTTTAGAGAGAGGGCAAGGTCTGGAGTGGCTTGCTGCATAGCATTGCATGGGGCGCAGCGTCGCCTTTTCCTAGAGTTACTCAGAGTTATCAGGAATTTTTTTGATTCCAACAACCGTTGTCAGGAGATGGGGTGAGGCTGAGAAAAAGTCTTCGGAATGCCATGCTGGTAATGCTGGTTTCCATTACGGCCCTTGGTATTTCTTTTTTCTTGTATATAAGATGGTTTATGGAGGTACGGGCGGGTCTTCTGGAGCTGGCCAGAACCCTGAATCTGGATGGTGACAGAATTCTTGCTCCGGAAACTTTTAGCGTGGTGCTCACCCTTTCTGTGCTGGTGGGTCTGATTCTGGTGGGCCTCAGTGTCATTTATTTTTACTACCGCCGTGCCCTTTCCCTTTATCGGGTTCAGAGGCGGTTTTTCAGAAGTTTTACCCATGAACTCAAAACGCCTGTGGCTTCCATCCGACTGTATCTTGACACCTTTATCCGGCATGAATTGCCACGGGAAGAAGCACTTCGTTATCTTGGCTATATGAAACAGAATGCGGAAAGACTTTCTGAGCAGATAGAAATGATACTGAATCTTGCCCGGATTGAGGGAGGCGTGACCCCTCTTGCACCGGAACCCGTGGATCTTGGCCGAAAAATTCAGGCCATTCATGCCTCGCAACCTCATCTTGCGGTTTTATCCCTCGTGGTGACAGGGGAGAAGGATCCATTGTTTTACCCCGTAGATCCTGTCTTATTCACCATGGTGGTGACCAACCTCATGGAAAATGCACTGCGCTACAATGACTCGGACAAACCCGCTATGTTGGTAAACCTTGATAAAAGAGAAAAAGACATTCTGCTTTCATTCAACGATAATGGGCTGGGGCTTCAGAAAAAGCATTTGAAGTCTGTTTTCAGGAGATTTTTCAGGGCCAACCCTATGGGGCCCACACCGGGCACCGGGCTTGGGCTGCACCTTGTCGGTCATCTGGTACGCATGCATAAAGGACGCATATGGGCAGAGAGCGATGGCCCCGGCCGGGGCTCGACCTTTCTGATCAGCCTTCCCCTGAAAAAGAGGGACCTTGCCAAAAATGAAAAAAAGAATTCTGATAATAGAAGATGACCCCCATCTCAGGGAAGGGATCCGTTTGAACCTTCACCTTGGTGGATACGAGGTGCTTTGTGCGGCTTCCGGCCAGGAGGGTCTGTTTTTCTGGAAGTCGGAAAAAACAGACCTTGTTATTCTGGATCGCATGCTTCCGGACATGGATGGGCTTCGGGTGCTGGAAGATATCCGAAAAATGGATAAGAATTTTCCCGTACTGATTCTCTCCGCAAAGGGAGAAACGGAAGACAGGAAAAACGGTCTACGCAAAGGATGTGATGATTACATGTCCAAGCCCTTTGACCTGCAGGAACTGGAACTGCGCATGGAAAGGCTGTTGTACAGGGTAAAGGAGGGCGGCAGAAGTTCGGAAGAAGATTATCTGTTTGGTGATAATCGCATAGACTGGGAGAGGCGTGTAGCCATAGCGGGTAAGGAGGAGGTGTCCCTTACGGATCAGGAGTTCCGTATTTTGAGGTATTTTGCGGAAAATCCAGGAAAGCCCGTGAGTCGAGAAGCCATCCTTACCCGTGCTCTGGGCTATGCCGCACCGATTGCAACCCGAACGGTAGATAATTTTCTTGTGCGGTTTCGGCGGTATTTTGAGAAAAACCCCCGGAAACCGGAGTTTTTTAAAAGCATCCGGTCCGTTGGCTATCTGTTTGATCCTTTTGGAGAAAAAAAGGGGAAAGAAGATAAGGACTGAACCGGTGGAGAGCTGCCCGAAAGGTTCTTTCATCCGGCCGCACTCCGAAGGCTGGATGAGTGACCGGAATGAAACGGTACCGGAGCAGGTAAAAAGGGCAGGAAGCCCTTTTTTTCTGCCCTTGGAATGCTGAAGGAGGTAAGAATGGCAGATATTATCCGTGAACTGCCATGCCAAGCCCTTTCCGTGCGGCTTCTGAACAGATTTCGCTTAAGGTTGGATGGGCATGGATGGTCTCTGCCAGATCTTTTAGTGTCAGCCTTTTGTTTACGGCAAGGGTCATTTCCGCTATCAGTTCCGTTGTGTGGCATCCCACCATATGGCAACCGAGTATGCGGCCGGACGCAGCTTCACTGATGAGCACCGCTTCTCCGGCCAGACTGTCTGCTGCATGGGCCTTCCCCAGGCTCCGGAAAAGTACGCCCGTTGTGTTGACGTTGTAACCGAGGGCTCTGGCTCTGTCGGCGGTCAGGCCCACAAAGGCCAGCTCGGGATCCGTAAAAACAGCCGAAGGAACGGCATCGTACCGCATGGTGCTTTTCATCCCCATGGCTCTTTCCGCAGCCACACGGCCTTCCATGGAAGCAACATGGGCCAGCATGATTTTTTCCGGTCCTGTACAGTCACCAATGGCATAGACACCGTCTGCTTCTGTTTCCATGCCATCGTTTACGGGAAGATAGCCTTCGGCATCTGTTTGTATTCCCAGTTTTTCCAGCCCAAGATTCTCTGTCTGTGGACTTCTGCCCACACAGACTATGAGGCAGGAAGCTTCCAGAAACTCAGGCTCTGCCGGACTGTTGCGTACAGTTTCCAACTGTACCCGGATACCGGCATGGTTTTTTTCCATGGACACCACCCGTTTTCCCGTATGGATGACTGTTTTGTTCTTTTTGAACTCCCGTGCGAGCAGCTTTGAGGCGGAAGCATCCAGTCCAGGGATCGGAAGGATGCGGTCTGCCATTTCCACCAGAGTTACCCGGCTTCCGAGACCGGAAAGGATGGAGGCGAACTCGCATCCCACAACACCTGCCCCGAGAATGATGGCTGATGATGGCAGAGTTTTCGTACGGAGAAAATCGTTGGAAGAAAGGCAGTGCACCCCGTCAAAGGGCAGAAAGGGAAGCTCTGCAGGCCGGGTGCCGGGCGCAAGGATGAGTCTGTCCCATTCCACGTTCCGGTCTTCTCCCTCTTTGCTGGTAATGGTAAGTTGTCCCGGGCCTGTTATGCGGCCCAGTCCTTTACCATAATGGATTTTATGGTGGCGGATGAGGCTTTCAATGCCTTTTTGCTGGGTGGCAATCACGGTCTGTTGTTTCTGCTGCAGAACCGCCATGTCCATCCGGGGAGGGTTGTCGAGATGAATACCAAATGTTTTAGCCTGGTTGATCTGGCGCATGATCCGGGCAGCTGTAACCATCACTTTGGATGGAATGCAACCCCAGTTGAGGCAGGTACCGCCGAGGGCTTCTTTTTCCACAAGGCAGACCTCCGCGCCCAGTTCTGCGGCCCGTATGGCGGCCATATAGCCCCCGGGACCGGCTCCGATCACAGTTACGCGCATTGTCATGAAAAACTCCTTACAAAATGTACTTGTACTTTGGGGGAGGACTTGCCAAAACCTTGCAGGAACTCTGCCGGTATTCATTGCTGGCAGGTCTGTAAGGTACCACAAAATAAAGAGAGAGCAAGGGCCGTTCCTTTTTGGCGGAAGGTCTTTTGGGGTAGTCATTTGCCCGGTATCCCATGGATTGCCATTATTGCTGGAAAGAAAGGATAGGGATGCAAGCGACAATTCAAAGAACCCGGTTATATGCAGAGCATCAGAAACTTGGGGCCAACATGGCTGACTTTGGTGGCTATGAAATGCCGCTATGGTATCCAGCGGGAGTAAGAGCCGAGCATCTGAGTGTGCTTAGGGCCGCCGGAATGTTTGACACCAGCCATATGGCCCTTGTCCGTGTATCCGGTTCTGACAGCCGCCGTCTTCTGCAGGCGCTGTTTACCAAAGATCTGGATCGCTGTACCGGACCGAAGGGTCTTCCCCTTGCGCCGGGGCGGTGCGCCTATGGCGCATTCTGTAACGAAAAGGGCCATGTGCTGGATGACGCCCTTGTCTATATGCTGGAACGGGATCATTATCTTGTGGTGGTGAATGCCGGTATGGGGGGGGTGCTGGCCGCTCATCTCCGTTCCTTTACCGGAAACCATGCGGCGGTTGTGGAGGATCTGACAGACCAGGTCGGCAAGGTGGATGTACAGGGTCCGATGGCTGGTAAAATCCTTTCTCTTGTACTGAAGGATGCGGAAGCGGTGTTATCATCCATGCCCTATTTTTCCTTTAAAGGGGATTGGACACTTTTCGGCAAATCTGCCCTCTGCCTTTTGAAGGATGATACATCCGTTCTCCTTTCCCGGACCGGGTATACGGGAGAATTTGGTTTTGAGATCTTTTGTGCTATGGATGCGGTGGAAAGGGTATGGCATCTTCTTCTTGCGGCGGGAAGTCCTATGGGACTCATACCCTGCGGTCTTGCGGCAAGGGATTCTTTGCGTACGGGAGCCCTTCTGCCCCTTTCCCATCAGGATATCGGAAACTGGCCTTTTGTGAATCATCCCTGGACCTTTGCCCTGCCTTTTATGGAGAACGGAAAGGGGTTTACCAAAGGGTTTCTGGGAGATGAAGCCCTGATGATGGCTGCCGATGATGTGCCCCATACCCTGGCTTTTGTGGCCGCAGATCTGCGTAAGGTGACGGCAGGGCCGGATACCAAAGTTCTTCTGGGAGGAGAAGTCATCGGCCGGGTGCTGACCTGTGTGACGGATATGGGCATGGCCATGAGGGATGGAGTGCTCTATTCCGTGAACAGCCCGGATAAGCCGGAGGATCTTGTGATAAAAGGCCTTGCCTGTGGCTTTGTGCTTGTGGACACAAGGCTGGAACCCGGAACCATGCTTGAGTTGAAGGATGAAAAAAGGAAGCTCCCCGTCAGGGTGGTTCAGGATTTGCGTCCGGCCCGTACAGCCAGAAAGGCGCTGGCTTCCCTGTTGGATAAATGATGTTTTTCCCAGTGAATCGGATGCTGAAGAGCGGGGGCAGTCGCCTTTGTCATCTCCGGATGGAAGACGGAATATGGCTGCATGAGGTTTCTTGCCCTTTTGGATTTCATAGTACACCCAATTTTTAAGGAGAAGTCATGAAGGAAATGGAAGATATCCGCATTCCGGAACACCTGCGATACAGCGAAGGGCATGAGTGGATCAGTGCAGAGGCAATCCCTTTGCGCATGGGAGTAACGGATTATGCTCAGGATCAGCTGGGAGATGTGGTTTTTGTGGAACTGCCTGAGCCGGGAACTCGATTTGAGCGGGGCGATGTCTGTGCCACAGTGGAGTCTGTCAAGGCTGTCAGCGAAGTGTATATGCCTCTGTCCGGTACCATTACCGGAGTGAACAGAATCCTTGAGGACAGCCCGGAAACCGTTAACGTTTCTCCCTATGACGAGGGCTGGATTATGGAAATCACACCGGATGATCCGGCAGATCTGGGTCATCTCATGGACAGCGATGCCTACCGGAATATACTGAAGGGACTGTGACATGCGCTATCTGCCCCATACTCAGGAAGATGTGACCGCCATGCTGGAAACCATAGGCGTCTCCTCCGTGGAAGATCTTTTCGATGCCGTCCCCGAAGACAGCAGGCCTTTGCATCCCCTTGATCTGGAGCCCCCTCTTTCGGAATGGGATCTCGTACGCCGGATGGAGTCTATGGCCCGGAATCACGCCTCTGCTGACAGGGCACGGGTTTTTCTGGGGGCAGGCAGTTATTCCCACCATATTCCGGCAATTATTCCCCAGCTTCTGGGACGTTCCGAGTTCACAACGGCTTATACTCCCTATCAGCCGGAAGTGAGTCAGGGAACCCTGCAGGCGATTTTTGAATATCAGACCCTTACGGCTCGGCTGCTGGGCATGGATCTGGCCAATGCCTCCATGTATGACGGAGCCTCGGCCCTTGCCGAAGCCCTGCTCATGGCCCTTCGTTTAGGGAAGGGGAAAAAAAAGGTGGCCCTTTCCCGGGCCATCCATCCCCGCTACAGGGAGGTGGTGAAAACCTATTGCTCTCCTGCGGAATTCGAGCTTGTGGAACTCCCCTTTGATCCGGAAAGTGGCACAACGGATTTTTCAGGCCTGAAGGATATGGAAGGCCTGGCAGCCCTTGCCGTACAGAGCCCTAATATTTTTGGCTGTATCGAGAATCTTGCCGAAGCTGCGAACCTTGCTCACGAAAGCCAGAGCCTCCTTGTGGCGGCTTTTACGGAACCTCTGGCCTTTGGTCTCATTCGGAATCCGGGGAGCCAGGGAGCAGACATTGTCTGCGGAGAAGGGCAGAGCTTTGGGATTCCGCAGAGTTTCGGCGGCCCGGGGCTGGGCATGTTTGCCTGCCGCATGACCCATGTAAGAAACATGCCGGGCAGGGTGGTGGGCGAGACAAAAGATGTGAATGGAGAGCGGGGTTTTGTTCTTACCCTGTCCACCAGAGAACAGCATATTCGCAGGGAAAAGGCTACCTCTAACATCTGCTCCAATCAGGGTCTCTGTGCAACGGCATCCGCCATGTATATGGCCGCCCTCGGAGGCACGGGTATAAGGGAGCTTGCTGCCCAGAACCGTGACAAGGCCGCTTTTCTGATGGGTATTCTGGAAGGGACCGGTTTCCGGCCTGTGTTTTCCAGCCCGGTTTTCAATGAGTTCGTCATGAAAGCACCGGATGGTTTTGCAGCGATTCATGCGAAACTGATGGAAAGGAATATGGTTGCGGGTATGAGTCTCGGGAGCTGGTACCCGGAACTGGAAGGGGCTTACCTTTTCTGCGCTACGGAAACCCAGTCACGGGAAGATATGGAAGCACTGGCAGAGGCCATTGAGGAGGAAATGTCATGAAGGGTGACTATGCGTCAACGGGTCTGATTTTTAAAGAGCCTCTGCTTTGGGAAAAGGGAAGAAAAGGGCGCAGGGCCTTTTCCATGCCCGAAAGGGATGTACCGGAAGCGGAGGCTCTGCCGGAGGGTCTGGCGGGAGAAGGGCCGGATTTTCCGGATCTTTCGGAGCTGGAGGTAGTGCGTCATTATACACGGCTTTCCCAGTGGAATTTTGGCGTGGATTCGGGGATGTATCCTCTGGGGTCCTGCACCATGAAATACAATCCCAAAATTCATGAAAAACTGGCGGCTCTGCCGGGTTTTGCCATGGCCCATCCCCTGCTGCCGGAGAGCCTGAGTCAGGGAGCCCTTGGGCTGATGTATGAGTTGCAGCAAATGCTGAAGGCCATTACGGGTCTGGATGCCGTCAGCCTGCAGCCAGCAGCCGGAGCACAGGGAGAACTCTGCGGCATGATGCTGTTTGAGGCCTGTTTCCGGGCAAGGGGAGAAAAACGGCATAAAATTATTATTCCGGATACGGCCCATGGCACCAATCCCGCTTCGGCGGCTCTCTGCGGCATGAAGCCCGTGGCTTTGAGATCCGGTGCGGACAGCATCCTTCATCCCGAAGATGTGGCAGCACTGATGGATGAACACACGGCCGGTATCATGATCACCAATCCCAACACCCTCGGGCTTTTTGAAAGCAACATGGCGGCCATTGCTGCCATTGTGCATGAAAAAGGGGGGCTTGTGTACTGTGACGGTGCCAATATGAATGCCGTCATGGGATATGTGGACATGAAGCGTATGGGAGTGGATGTGGTGCATTTCAACCTGCACAAAACCTTTTCCACACCCCATGGTGGCGGAGGACCCGGTGCCGGGCCTGTGTGTGTGCGCGCCGAGCTGGAACCCTTTTTACCTCTGCCCCGTATTGTGAAAAATGAAAGAGGCTACGGGCTGAAGGAAGATTGTCCCTTGAGCATCGGTCGTCTGCATGCGTTTTACGGTAATTTTGGTGTGCTGCTCAAAGCATGGGCCTATATCCGCAGCCTTGGTGCGGATCTGAAAAAAGTCAGTGAACTGGCCGTGCTTAATGCCAACTATATCCGCTCCGGGCTGAAGGATACATACGATGTTGCCTATGATGGCATCTGCATGCATGAATGTGTTTTTTCAGATAAAACCTTGAAAATATTGGGCGTGACAACGCTGGATGTGGCGAAAAGGCTGATTGATCTGGGTTTCCATCCCCCAACGGTTTATTTCCCTCTGGTAGTTTCCGGCGCATTGATGGTGGAGCCCACGGAAACGGAAACCAGAGAAGAACTGGATCGTTTTATGGAAGCCATGCGCCGTATCCGGGAAGAGGCGGAAGAAAATCCTGAAATACTGAAAAGTGCCCCCTTACGGACAAAGGTGCGTCGTCTGGATGAAACGGCGGCAGCCAGGAACCCCTGCCTTTGCGGGAGGTAATCCGCTTTCACCCCAGCTTCTCCCTTTGAGAGAGGGGCCGGGGATGAAGGGAATTGTTCGGAAAAATACGGAAATAATTTTGGATATGAAAATATCCACACAATGGAAAACCGTTCTGACAGCCATTTCAGAAACTGAAATTACACTATGTTTAGTATTGAAGATCTGGGGATCATTTCCTTTGAAGAGGCGGAAAAAAAACAGATAGGGGTTTTCAGGGAAAAGCAGCAGTTCCCGGACCGGGAAGATGTGCTTTTTTTTGTGGAACATGTTCCTGTTTTTTCATTGGGAAAAAGGGGGGGCAGCCAGTATTTCCGGATTTCGGAAAAGATCCTTCTGGAAAAGGGTTTTTCCATTGTGCATACGGAGCGCGGCGGACTGGTTACCTTTCATGGCCCGGGACAACTTGTGGCCTATCCTGTGTTTGATATTCACAGGCGAGGGCTCGGGGTCCGCCAATGGGTGGATTTTCTGGAAAGCACACTGGTTGCATGCTGCAGGACTCTGGGGTTGAAGGCCTGTGGGAAGAAAGATGCCCGTGGGCTTTGGGTGAATGATCGCAAGCTGGGCAGTGTGGGTGTCTGTATCCGTAAAGGAATCAGCCTGCATGGCATTGCCCTGAATGTTGCCATGGATCTTACTCCCTTTTCCATGATTGCACCCTGTGGCATGGATATCACTGTTACCTCCCTTGAAAAGGAACTGGAAGAAACTCCGTCCATGGGTACTGTGAAAGCCGCCATGGCAGCGGCCTTTGCCGCTCTTGAACCTACGGTTTTGCAGGAAAGAGGCGTCCATTGAACAGTTGTTATGAAAAAAAGAGAGCTCATGGTAAACCCCCGTGGTTGCGGACAAAGCTTCCCAGAGGTCCTGTTTATGGCCGGGTATCGCAGCTTTTACAGCAGGGAGAGCTGCACACGGTTTGTCAAAAAGCCCGCTGCCCCAATCAGTTTGAGTGTTTTGGCAGGGGAACGGCAACCTTTCTTCTTCTGGGTGAACATTGCTCCCGCCATTGTCGTTTCTGTAATATTGATGCGGGCCCTCTGCTTCCACCGGATTCTGAAGAACCGAAGAGGGTTGCCGAAGCCGCCGCTGCTCTCGGTCTTTCCCATGTGGTACTGACTTCTGTTACCAGAGATGATCTTGAGGACGGCGGTTCATCGGCCTTTGTGGCCACCATACAGGCACTGCGAAAGGTTTTGCCCCATGCTTCCGTTGAAGTATTGATTCCGGATTTTATGGGCTGTGCCACATCTCTTACCGCTGTGCTGAATGCCGGACCGGATGTGCTGAACCACAATATGGAAACCGTCCGGCGACTGTACCCGGAAGTACGTCCTGAGGCCCTTTATGAGCGATCGCTCGAACTTATCCGTCGGGTCTATGCCAGAGGAGCCATGCCAGCCAAATCCGGGATCATGCTGGGACTGGGAGAAGAGGACGGAGAAATTGAAGAGACCTTGAAGGATATTTACAGGGCGGGATGCCGCATGCTTACCATAGGGCAGTATCTGCAGCCTTCACCGGCCCATATGGAAGTCCGGCGTTTTGTGCCCCCTGATGTGTTTGATTTTTGGAAAACGGCAGCCCTTTCCATGGGTTTCCAGTCCGTTGCCAGTGGCCCTTTTGTCCGCAGTTCCTATCATGCCGGAGATGATTTCAAACGCCTGAAGAAGCAACAGGAATGAGGGGGCATGGCGAAAAACGAAAAGAAAGACGGAATATTACCCTGACTAAAGCCAGGGGCTTTATGGCAACCTTTGGTAGGGAAACAAAAAAGACAGAGTCATGAAGGATAGCCGTCAATCCAGACAATGGGTAGGAGATGCTTGATTCCGGCATGCAGGGATTCCTCCTGCTTGTTATCCGTGACTTTATATTTTAAAAAAGTCTTGATATTATAGTGTGTTTTGCTGGTATCTGAAGAGAAAGAAAATAGAGGATCAAAATTGCAAAGGATGGATCAGTCCGGCAGATGCCGGATTTTTATTGGTGAAAGCCGGGCACTGCTGCGTCTGGCTCTTCCCGTGTGGGTGGGGCAGCTTGCCTTCAGTGCGGCCGGTGTGGTGGATACCCTGATGTCCGGCCGGGTGGGAACTGTGGATCTGGCCGGTGTCGGCATGGGAGCCAGCACATGGGCACCTGTGCTGTTCGGCATGACGGGGTTGCTGCTTGGCGTGAGTCCCATGGTGGCGCAACTTGCTGGAGGTGGCAAAAAGGAAGTCATTGCCGATGTGGTACATCATGGCCTTCTGCTGGCCCTGATGGCAGGTCTCAGTGTTGCCCTGCTCCTGCAGTGCATGGGACCCGTTCTGCGTTTTATGGGAACACCGGACAGTGTCATCACCGTTACCCTTCTTTATCTGCGGGGTCTGGGCCTGGGTGTTCCCGCCATGGCAGGTTATCTCGTACTGAAATGTTTTTCCGAAGCCATGGGGGATACCCGCCCTCAGATGCTGATTTCTCTTTTCGGCCTTGGCTGCAATGTCTGCCTGAATTTTCTTTTTATTTACGGGGGTGCCGGTATCCCGGCCATGGGGGGGGCCGGATGCGGATGGGCCAGTGGTCTGACTTTTTGGATCATGTTTATCGGAATGGCAGTCTACCTGATGCGTGCACGGGCTTTCCGAAGCCTGCGCTGGGTACGAAGACCCCGGTTCAGAAGGGCACCTCTGGAAGAACTTGTTCGTCTGGGAGGCCCCATCAGCCTGACACTGTTTATGGAAGCCAGTATTTTCGGATGCATTATTCTTTTTATCGG
The DNA here is from genome assembly GCF_026155325.1 of Desulfobotulus pelophilus. Lineage (NCBI taxonomy): Bacteria > Pseudomonadati > Thermodesulfobacteriota > Desulfobacteria > Desulfobacterales > Desulfobacteraceae > Desulfobotulus > Desulfobotulus pelophilus. The sequence goes on from NZ_JAPFPW010000011.1 coordinate 133,886, forward strand.
AGGGCTGGGTTCCACCGTTGTTGCGGGCCACCAGGTGGCCATGAATTTTTCCGGACTGATTTATACCATTCCCTTAAGCATTGCCACGGCCATAACCGTCCGGGTTGGGCAGGCCACAGGCCGTATGAGTCTCCATGATGCCATGAATGCAGCCTGGACGGGAATGGGGCTGGCTCTGGTGGTTGCTGCCTGTACCCTGACAGTCACTTTTTTGCTGCGTCATATGATTGTGGCCGTATATGTGCCGGATCCTGCCGTACGGGCCATGGCTGCGGATCTGTTGATTCTGGGTGCCCTGTACCAGTTGTCCGATGCCGTGATGACCGCATCCCTGGGGGCCTTGCGGGGGTTCAGGGATACGGCGGTACCCATGCGGCTTACTTTTCTGGCCTACTGGGGGATTGCCATGCCTCTGGGATATACGTTGGGTATGACGGACTGGCTGGTTCCCCGTATGGGAGCAGCCGGTTTCTGGATCAGCCTGATCACAGGCCTGAGCCTGGCTGCCCTTATGCTCCTGTTGCGTCTTTTGCGGGTAAGAAAGAAACATATCCATCGCTTTTTACAGTGAGGAGCATGCCTGTTTTGTTGTTGGCAAGAGGCGTTGTTGATGTCTCTTTTATTTTGTCTGCATATCAGGGGAAGGATACCAGGGCGGATCAAAGAAGAGAAAGAGCTGATGGAAAACGGCAGGCCATAGTTTTAAAAGTAGCTGCGGGCATTCAAAAAAATATTCGCAGCATACGGCAAAAAATTCTGCCGGTGAGTCCAGAGCAGAGGGGTCAATGGATACCGGGTCTTTTTTTTCCCGTGCACCCTGTTTTGCGTCTTTCCATGCCCCTCTGAAAGCCTCTGTCCATGCCCGTGTATTCATGGACGGAGGCAAAACAGGGAAGCCATTGGCCTCCTTGTTCCCCATATCCAGAATATGGGCCACTTCATGGATGACAACATTGTATCCGCTTCCCTGGCCGGAAGCATGAACATCTTCCCATGACAGCACAACAGTGCCGTGCTGCCAGGCTTCACCGGAGAGAATTTCTTTGCGCTGATGAACAATGCCGCCTTCATCCGCTTCTTCCGTATGGGAAATAAAAACGGATGGATACATGATAATGGAAGAAAGGTTATCCAGACGGGTCAACCCGAGGCTGAAAACGGGAATGCAGGCCAGGGTGGCAACGTAGGCCTGCATGAAAGAATCCGTTTCAAGCCCCTGGATACCTTCGAATTTTTTTTCGTACATAAAAAGGGATGCCATATCCCGAAGCTTAAAAGCCGAATCCGGATCTATGGTGTCGAGAATGGGAATATCCGTGCGCACACTTTCCCACAGATCCCTGTCCATCCGGACCCGGCCCAGAATTTTTTTCCTGCGCCAATCACGCCATTTCCCGAGCATTGTCCTTCTCCCTGATCCCGAAGCTTGTTGCCGCATGATCCTATACCCCGGCTTCTGCCCGGAGTTCATTGTTTTCGGGTTTTCCAGCGGTCGTGCATCCATAGCCACTGTTCCGGGTATCTGCGAACCATCACTTCAATGGCATTGTTGTACCTCTGGGTATTGATGCGGATATCTTCTTCGGGATTTCCCGTGCGGATAAGCGGGATTTCAGGGTAGAAAATCATTTTATAGCGTTTCCCCTCCCTGGCAATGAGTGCAGGGACCACCGCCGCTTCCGTTGCCAGGGAAAGCAGGGCCGGGCCTTTGGAAGCGTAGGCGTCACATCCCATAAAATGAATCAGGGTACCGTTTTTTGTGTTGGCATTCTGATCAATGAAGATGGCAATACTTTCCCCCCTGTTCAGTCTGTCATGGATTTTTTCTACAGAATTACGCAGTGGAATCATGTTTGCGCCAAGGCGCGTTCTGGCCCGTAAAAAAAATGCATCCAGAGGTTTGAAATCCATGGTTCTGTAAATGGTATTATTGGGCAGTTTGATTTTTTCAAGGCAGGCAGGCAGGATTTCCCAGGTACCGATATGACCTGTGATGAGAATGACGCCCTTTTTTTTCAGGTACGCCCTGCTGAGATTTTCCAGCCCTTCGGGGCTCAGATGGTTATAAATATTCCGCCCGTTCAGGTGCAGCCCCCAACCTATTTCAAAAAACATTTCCCCCCAGTGCCTGAAAACGTCAAAGACGAGAGAGCGGATCTGCTTTTCTGATTTTTCCGGGAAGACCATGGCCAGATTTTTTTCTGCCAGAACCCTGTGCCTGCGGTCCAGATTGTACCAGATCCGTGCAATAGCATGGGCCATGCCAACACGCCACGATTGTGGAAGCCCGCCAAGGGTCCACATGAAGCCATAAATGATTGTATAAATGATTTTATCCTGAAAACGCATGGGGCATCCTTCTCTGTTATGCTTGCTGGTGCTTGATGTTGTTTCTTCTCCGTAACAGGAGTACGGATTGATGGGAACCGCAAGTAACTATTGTCATCCCATTTGTGCATCATGCTCTATGGACAGTCATGGGACACCGGTCCGAACCTTTGCCCTTGTTCCCGCGAAGAGGGGAACAAGGTGCATTTGATTCCCGATGTCCGCCTTCACGGGCATGACAGACAGGCTGTCTTTTTGGGACGATCCGATCTGACCCTGAAGCGCAGCCCTTCAAGATGGCTTTATCATAAGCCTGCGCAGGTTTCATGGAAAAAATGCAGCTTGGTGTTGTAAGGGCAGCTTTTACGGGTGGCAGGTGCGGGGCCTGCCCCTGCCACAAATTGCCATGTCTCTGTGCCGCAGGGAGTAGCGAAGACAGGTGTATGGCCTGCCCTACGGTTTTTACATGGACCCACCGGTAAGTTTTGCCACAATCATCCGAGGGCCATCCATGAAGTTCCGGCGGGAAAGGGCCTGCTGCAGATGGGCAGCCGTGTAGACCTCTTCCGCCGGAACACCCATGCTTTCCGCAAGACCGATCCAGCCGATGGGGGGATTTGTTAATTGGGTAAGGCTGGTTGCTCTGGAGCCGGGGCTGGTAATACCTGCACGGTTCATTTCCATATTCAGAATATTGTAGCCACCGTTTTCGCAGAGAATGGTGGTGACAGGAAGCTTTTCCCTTGCCTGTGTCCAGAGAGCCTGAAAGGTGTACATGGCACTGCCATCGGCCTGAAGTCCGATCACAGGCCTTTCCGGACAGGCCATGGCAGCACCAATGGCACAGGGCATACCAAAACCAATGGCACCGCCCGTAATGGAAAGGGCCGTATGCGGGGAGGCTCCGGCTGCGTAGTGATTATAGAACAATCCAGAGCTGATCCCTTCATCCACCACAATGGCATTTTCGGGCTGCATGCTGGCAAGGATGATTCCAAGGGAAACCATATCCAGCTGTTCGCCGGGATTGGCGTCAAGCAGAGGAGAGTTGGGGGGAGCAATATCCCCGGCTGCTGCGCCGAGGATTCCGGCAAGGGTTTCCAGAGAGGTTGCGACAGTATCTCCGGGTTTTGCTATCTGCAGGATGTGGTGTCTGGAGCTGAGAATCTGTCCGGGGATGCCGGGGTAGCCGAAAAAGGCTACGGGTGCATCCATGCCTGCAAGGAGAATGGTGTCAAAACTGGCAAGTCGTTCAATGGCTGCTTCAGGGAAATAGGGTATCCTTTCTGGTGCGGGCAGTCCTAAGCCCCTTTCCAGTCGGGCAGGAAAGGTTTCCATGAAAAGGGATACGCCGGTTTTACCGGCAATGGCTGCTGCTGCCGTAAGTCCCCGAATGCTTAATGCAGATCCTCCCAGAAGAAGGGCCGGTTTTTTGGCATGTTGAAGGGCCTGCGCTGCTTTTTCAATGGTCTGGTCACTGAACTCCGTAGCAGGCAGGGAAGGAGGGACACAGACCGTGTTATCTGCGGGCATGTCCTGAACGTCATGGGGAAGCACGAGGCTGGCAATCTGGCCGGACATGGCCGCGCCATAGGCGGCAAGAATATCTTCGGATGCGGTGCTGGAACTGGCCGTATAACGGACCCATCCGGGCAGGGATCCGGCCAGACGTTCAACGGGCATGGTAAGGGGAGCGTTGGCATTCCGATGCCATGTGGCATGGTCACCGATTATATTGATGACAGGACTGCGAGCCCTGCGGGCATTGTGAAGGTTGGCTATGCCATTGGCCAATCCCGGACCAAGATGAAGGAGGGTGAGACCGGGTAGTCCGCTCATGCGGGCCTGTCCATCGGCCGCACCGGTGGCCACACCTTCAAAAAGGCAGAGAACAGGGCGAATTTCTTTAATGGAATCAAAGGCCTTAACAAGGGGCATTTCCGTAGTGCCGGGATTGGCATAGCAGGTTGTTATGCCTGTATTGGCAAAACTTTTCAGAATGAGTTCGGATACGTTCATGAAAAGATTTCTCCTTTTATGGAGGATCATTGTTTCTGAAGAAAGATTCCGCCGGATGGGTCTGCGCCGTTAAAGCCGCCGATTCAGCCTTGATCCTTATACTTGTTTCGTAGCTGTTTTTCAGCTAAACTGGCCTTATCATTAAACGTTAAAACGTCCGGTAAGCTCAGAGAGGTCCGCGCCCAGTCTGGCGAGTTCATCCGCACTGCTGGTTACTTCTTTCCCTTCCTTTCTGAGATTATCCGTTTTGGAGTTGACTGCTGAAATGTCAGAAGAAATTTCGGCAGCAGCCACAGAAAGCTGGCTGACATTGGCGTTGACCTCCTGTGCACCGGCGGAGGCCTGACTGATGTTGCCCGCAATTTCCCGCGTGGCCGCCGTCTGCTCTTCCACTGCCGTTGCAATGGTGGCATTAATATCGGAAATATCTCCAATAACCCTTACCACATCTCCAATGGCCACAATGGTTTCTTCGGAAAGACCCTGTATCCCTTCAATGCGTTCACGGATTTCCCGGGTCGCTTTGGCTGTCTGGCGGGAAAGCTCTTTGATTTCACCGGCAACAACAGCAAAGCCCTTGCCGGCATCACCGGCTCTGGCTGCTTCAATGGTGGCATTGAGGGCAAGAAGGTTGGTCTGTTCCGATATTTCCGTAATGGTTTCCGTAACCGTAGAAATTTTCCTTGCTGCTTCCTCCAGTGCCCACATCCGCTCCGAGGCGGTTTTTCCCGTTACAACGGCTTTTTCTGAAATGGTACGGGCCTTTTCCGAATTGATGGCAATTTCAGTAATGGTGCTGGTCATTTCTTCGGTGGCTGTGGCCACCATGTTGATGTTGGTGGATGCCTCTTCCATGGCTGCGGCAACGGTGTGAATGTTGGTTGTCATCTGACGGGAGGCGGCGGTTACTTTTTTTGCATTTTCCGCTGTTCCGGCGGTTTCTGTGGCCATGCGGGCGGCGATGGTGGTAAGGCCTGATGAAGACTGGTTGAGGGTTGTGGCATTTTTTTGAATCCGGGCTATCATGGTTTGCAGGTTGGTAATGAAGGTATTGAAATTTTGACTGAGAAAGGCAATTTCGTCTTTGCCGCTTACGGGAAGACGCCGGGTCAGATCGCCTTCCCCTTCGGATATTTCCCTGAGGTTGGAGGCCACGTGCTGGATGGGACGAACAATGATACGGTCGGCAATGCCATAAACAACCACAAAGAGCAGAATGACGGAAAAAACTCCGATTCCCATGCTGGCATTACGGAGGTAGCGGGAACCTTCCAGCACCTTATCCATAGACACCACAACGGCCAGGCTCCATGGAGCCTCACTTCTGCCGATCTGAATGGGAGCATATACCGTAAAGCTGTTGCCACCAAAAATGGCAGAACGGCCCAGTTCCCGGACTGGCCTGCCTTCTGCAACGGAGCGGATAATGGCTTCGTCTACGCCGAAATCTCTCATGTGGGCACCAATGGCCTTATCCTGAGGATGGGCGACGCCGATGCCATCATTGGAAACAAGAAATCCATAGCTGTGGTCGGCTCCAAAAGGCTGAACGGCGGCAATGATTTCTCCCATACGGTCCATGGAGTAATCCACGCCCGCAACGCCCACTATCCTGCCGTTGGCCCGTATGGGAACACAGGCGGAAACCAGCATGGTCATTTTTCCGGCAATTTCATATTCCGTAGGGGGAGTGATAAAAATTTTACCCGTGCGGTAGGGCTGCCAGTACCATTGGCCATCCGGGCTGTCTTCGGCATAAGCACCCGTAATGTCGAGCTCCGGTGTACCGCTGCTGCGGTGCCAGTAGGGCATGAACTGCCCGGTTTCATCACTGCCATCGGTATTTCTGAATTCCGCATCTTTCTTGTCAAAGGCATTGGGATGCCACACGGCCCATGCACCCCAGAACTGGGGATTCTCGGCCAGAACACCGCGCATGAGAGCTGTTACCATTTTCCGTGAGTGAAGCATTCCGGAGCTTTGACCTCCGCCCAGTATCTGCGCCATGGTTTCTGCCGCATTCAGCGGTTCTTCCAGCTGTGCCCGTACTTCACCTCCATGGCGGTGGGCTGCTTCCGTTGCAATATTTTCGGCGGCTTCGCGCAGTTGGCCGGAGGCCATGTGACTGATGGTCCAGATGGTTACGGTAAAGGCCAGAACAGCCACGGAGCATACGGCAAAGAGCATTTTGGTTTTCAGACGCATTGTGGAAAACATGGCAAACCTCATGGCTAAAGGGAGCTGGTGCGTTATTCATATTCACCAGGTAGTATGAAGGATAGTTTTTATAAAAGAAAAAATCTTGCAGGACATAACCCGGAAGAAAAATATGGTAAATATAGAACATGCATCTTTATGATGAAACCTTTTTTTGGAGGGAACAGATATCTGGATGCGGGGAGTCCGGATATCTGCAAAGGGAGGAAAACAGCCGGGAGTTTGCGGAACCTTGTCCTTTCCGGAAGGGTATCCGGGAAACAAAGCTCCGGGATGGTGTGCCGGAAACGGGGGAGGGCATGTCCGGCTTTCTGGCTATCAAACCTTTTTTATGTTTGGAAATAATGAGTGGGATGTAAGGTTTCAGTTGGTTATTTGTGTGGGTTGTACAGGCATTTGCTGGCTGGAGGAGGAGACAGAGACTCCGTCATCAGGGTGGAAGCATACGGCATGATGGTCATGTGCTGGCAGTCAGGATACGGCAATGAAAGAATGGAAGAAAAAAGCCTGTATTCACATCAGCCCGTAATCGCGCATTTTAATAAACAGGGTTTTTCTGTGAATTCCAAGTATTGTCGCCGTACGTGCCTTTTGCCAGTTGTTTTCTTCCAGAACTTTCAGAATGTGCTGCCGTTCAAAGGCTGCCACAGCATCGCTTAGAACCCTGCTTCCCGATGACAGCGGCGGAGTTCTCGAAGGGAAAAGATTGGGCAGGTCCGTCTGATGAAGGGTGAAGAAACGCTGCAGGGTATGCTGCAGTTCCCTCACATTACCGGGCCAGTCATGATGCAGGAGTGCTTCCATCATCCCCGGAGGTATGGCGGGCGCTGATTTGGGTTGCTGATGGACAAAATGATCCACCAGAAGAGGGATGTCTTCCCGTCGTTCCCGCAAGGGAGGCAGATGGATGGCAAGGATATTGATACGGTAAAAGAAATCTTCCCGCATGCGTCCTTCGCGGACTTCTTTTGTCAGATCCCTGTTGGTTGCGGCAATGAGCCGGAAATCTGATTTTTGCGGAGAGGTGCCCCCCAGAGGAAAATATTCTCCGTACTCCAGTGCCCGCAGGAGTTTTACCTGAAGGGGCATACCCATTTCTCCTATTTCATCCAGAAAAAGGGTGGCGCCATGGGCCATGGCAAGGTACCCTTTTTTGTCCTGATGGGCACCGCTGAAAGCGCCTTTTTTGTAGCCAAAAAACTCACTTTCCAGAATGCCGGGGGCAATGGCTCCACAGTTAACCGCGATAAAAGGCCGGTTTTTTCTTCTCCCACTTTTATGGACAGCCTGGGCCACCAGCTCTTTTCCGGTTCCGGATTCACCTGTAATGAGAAGAGTTTCTGTGGATGCAGCCGCCTTAAGAATATATTCGTACACTTTCTGTATGGCAGTGCTTTTTCCCACAATATCACCAAAACGATATCGTTCTCCCATATCAGAGCGAAGTTTTCTGTTTTCATTCCTAAGGTGGCTGGCTTTGATTCGGAGGCTTTCCGCTTCCCGTTGCTGTTCCGTTGCATCGGTCATCATGACCTGAACCAGCTGGACTATACCCGTAGCGTCAAAAATGGGTGCGGCAATGGTGTCATACCAGCGGTCATCTTCGGGATCATGGACTCGGCGGCGCAGAACCTTCCCCCCAAAAACTTCCCGGCGCATGCTTTCCCTGCGGAGTTCTGGCAGGGGGATAATGCGGGTGACATCCATGCCGGTGGCATCGCAGCGGAGGCGGCGGATCAGGGGCTGGTTGACGTATTCCACGATGAGGCTGCGGTTAAAAACGCACAGATAACCGCTGAAGTGATCAATCATGGCTTTGAACTGGGCTTCCTGTTTGCGCAGGGCTGCTTCGGTTTTCAGGAAAATGCTGATATCGGAAAAGGATGCCACGCTCCGTGTTGAATCGGGGATCATGGAAACCCGAACGCTTACATGAATGCGGCTTTCATTTTTTCCCATGAGTCGGCATGTATAGGTAGTGGGGGCACTGCCTGAATCCTGTCGTCTCATACGGTGGTAGCGGATCATACGGTCTCTGTCTTCCGGAGCCACAAATTCGGTCCAGAGGCAGAAGGGCAGGGGCCATGGCCGGTTGACCAGCGTGCAGAATGTCTGGTTGGCAAGGGTGATGGCATGGTTCTCTTCTATGATGATCATGCCTGTACCCGTGTTTTCGAAAATACTCTTATAGGTATCCAGAGAAATCATGGGAGATATGGATCCTGGTTCTGCGTCTGGTTTGTTGTATGGTACCAGGTTTCGGTTTTAATGGTTTCTTTCTGTCCGTATACAGGCTTTACATTTTCCTGCGCTGGCAGTAGGTTCCCCTCAGGCCAGTGTTTCTTACGTTGCTGGTTGCGGATATTTTTTTGATTTAAAAGCAGGGTTATTGATATGGACTTTAGTGTTTTTGAAATTCTCATGCTGGTTTGTTTCGGTTTTGCATGGCCTGTATCCATATGGAAATCCTGGCACTCCCGAACCAATGGGGGGAAAAGCCCGGTATTTCTTGTGATTGTGTGCCTTGGTTATGTAGCCGGCGTGCTTCATAAACTGATCTATCAGTATGATGCGGTGATATGGCTCTATGCCATGAACGGTATTCTTGTTTTTTGTGATCTGCTTCTTTATGTTCGTAATTTTTTTATTATGCGCAAAGAGGCCCTTGTACCCCGTGAAGTCTGTCTCCCGGATCTGGCGGACCCACCCCTTCATAAAACGGCAAAGCACCACTGAACACCCTTTTTTCTTGCCCTGATTTTTTTTTCTTCTATAAGCATGCGCAGGGTCAGCAGAACCCAGCCTTCCGCACTGAGGCGCATAACTGCGGAAGACCGTGGGTACAGCTGTTTGATCAGGCTGTGGAAAGCAATGCCTTCTTTGCTGGCACGGAGAACATGGTGGAGTACCCGAGCTGTGCGTTTTTTGGAATGGGCAAGGGCTTTGGCAAGATGAACGGCGGGGGCCTCTATGGGGGAACCATGGGCCGGGAATATTCTGTTCAGAGGAAGAGAAGACAGCCTGGCAAGGCTGTCTTCATAATCGTTGATATTACTTCTGGGAGGCCCGAGCCATGGAGTCATGGTCCGAAGTACAAGGTCTCCTGAAAAGATCAGCCCTTCCGCAGGGCAGTAAAGGGCTATGTGATCATCCGCATGTCCCGGAACCGGCAGGGTTGTCAGAATACGATTTCCAGCTTTCAGGGTATGGGCCGGAGGAATGATGATATCGGGATCGGGAATCCAGTGCACACCGCAGAGTCTGTCCTGCATCCATTCAAGAAAGGGCAGTACAACACGGGTAAGCGTGGGCGCATGGGGGCGTAGCAGGCCGGGATTTTCCTGCCATGCTTTCCTGTAGGCCCTTTCAGACCCGGTTCTGGCTGCCATGGCGGGTGTGAGCAGGATGTTTGCTCCCGTGTGTTGCCGGAGAGGTGCCATCCCTGCAAAATGATCCGTATGGGCATGGGAAATCAGTATGTTCTCCAGCCCGCCTTTCTCCCCCCTTTTGCGCATGAGTTTGAAAATATTTTCCAGATCCCTGATCACATACCCGACATCAGACCGGGTTCCGTAGCCCGCATCCCAGAGGAGTCCGTCCTTGCCTCCAAAGTAATAAAGATTGACCGGCGGTTTGAGAACGGAAACGGGTGAAGGGACCAGAATCCGGAAAATATTATGCGCCACTTCCTGAATCATTGCAGACCCTTTATGGCCTTTTCATCATTCTGGTTCAGAGCATTTTTAACGATGGTGGAAAATGTTTCCATGGGCCGGGTTTCGTATTTATCTCTATGCAGCAGCCTGTAAAAGCGCCTTGGGAAACGGATGGTTTTTAATGGCACAGCAAACAGCTTTTTCTGCTCCAGTTCCGGCCGGATGGCGTAGGGAGACATGCAGCTGAGGGTATCGGAATTCTGCAGTACTCTCTTGACGGATTCTGTGTGGTCGAATTCAAGGAAAACATTGAGATGGACAGCCTGGTCGCCCAGTCCCTGAAGAAAGGTGTCTCGTGTGCCTGATCCAGGTTCTCGCAGAAGCCATCGCCTTGAAAGCAGACTCTGCATGGAATAGGGACCTTTGGATGCAAATCCGGCATCAGAGGAAACCACAATCATTTCCTCCTCTCCGATGGGAGCCGACATGACCACAGCGCTCTGTACTTCCCCTTCCACAAAACCCATATCCAGTTTTCCATTTTCCACATTCTGCGTGATTTCACTGGAGTTGGCAGAGGTAGTGGTGATGGATACATCTGGATAGAGATCCCGAAAGCGGTAAAGAATCTGTGGCAATACATAGTCTGCAATGGTTGCGGAAGCGCCGATATGCATGTGGCCGCTCATACGTTCTCCCTTGAACAGGCCTATGGTGTCATGGAACTGTTGCATGAGAGGGCCGAGGCGCTCGGAAAGGGCCCTCCCGTTTTCATTGAGCACGAGACGGCGGTTAAGGCGGTCAAAAAGAGGAATGCCCACTTCGTTTTCCAGCTCTTTCAAAGCGCTGGAAACGGCCGCCTGAGTAAGGAAATGCTGTTCAGCAACCTTGCGGACATGGGGGGTTCGGGCCAGTGAAAGAAATAGTTCCAGTTGGCGAAAGGTCATGGTATCTCCGTGGCATGGGCAGACAGATGGCATGAAACGGCCTCTGGCTGACAAGGGGTTTTGGACAGATTCCCTTGTAAGAAAAAAATAGAAAAGGGTGCGTTTGTTTTTTGTCTCAGGGTTGTAATTTTATGGGAAGCAAGTCTTTTTAAGGCTTTATGGCAATCTGCTTCCGTTGCAAATAATAAAAAAAAATTATGTCTTTGTCTAGAATTATCAATTTGTTTTTTTGCAAATGCAGGCGTATAGTCTTTTTCAGCGTACGGGTTGTACCGGATAAACCCCTTTTTGACACGATAAAGGATTCCCTGGTTTTTTTGGAAAAAAACCTGTGCGCAGCACACATCACACCTCCATCATAAGTACAATACCTCCCCTTAAGGAAACGCCGGACTAAGTCCGGCGTTTCCTTTTTGAAGCATTCGTACACATTCAGACAAAGCCTGTATTAGAATCAAGACTTCTGTTTGGCAAGGAAAAAGAGCTTAAAAAACGGGAACTCTTTTGTTTCCTCTCTGGACATCAGTTCTTTGATGGTGTAAAAAACACCCAAATTCCCAAACGAGAAATGCAGGAAAACTCCACCGTTGGATGTCAGCAGAAGCATTATTTCGGTTGAATGCAGCCCTGCTGCTCATCCTACAATCTTATGGATGACCTTTCCTTGCTACTTATCCGCTTCATGCCACAGATCTGGTAAGACATTCCTGATAAAAACAACGTTTGGCCTTGCGAACCGGGAGGAATTTCCGTGTCGTCGGAATGGAAGCGGCAGGGAAGAGAAACTGGGAGTCCGGCTGAATAATGGAAAAGGAACGAAAGGGGCATATATCTGTGGAGGATGAAACAGGGCAGGGGGCTGTTACCGTAAAAATTGTGGGCCGCGTACCACCGGCGTGGCTTGAGCGTCAACTCCCGGGAAAGGACGGTGTCTGGTCCGATTGTCTGTTTGTAACGGACCCTCATGAAAGGAACTATGACTGGCTGGTTGTTTACCATGACCTTGCCCCTTTAAAAGAAGGCATGGGTATGGAGATGCTGGCATGTCCGCATCAGAAAACCATTCTTGTGACCACAGAGCCTTCCTCCATTACGGTTTACGGAACGGATTATCTGAAGCAGTTCGGAATCATCATTACCAGTCAGGATCCCTGGGTCATCGGTCATCCCAATGCCGTGTTTACCAAGCCCGGACTCCTCTGGTTTTATGGTATGAACGAAGAGAATGGCTCCTTTATTTCTTATGATGATCTGAAGTCCATGTCTCTACCTGTAAAAGAGAAAAATCTTTCCACGGTCTGCTCGAGTCGCAGGGGCAGATTTACGCTTCATAGTAAGAGAGTGGATTTTACCCGGCGTCTTAAAGCCTGTCTGCCGGAAATGGATGTTTTTGGTCATGGTGTTAAGCCCATGGCTGATAAGGCAGAGGCACTGGATCCCTACCGCTATCATATTACCATAGAAAACCACATCTACCGTCATCATCTCACAGAAAAACTTCCCGACGCTTTTCTCGGCCATACTCTTCCTTTTTACTACGGATGCCCCAATGCCAGTGATTATTTTCCTAAGGGAAGTTTTGTACCGATCAATATTCATGATTTTAATAAAACACTGGATATTATTAAAAGTACCATAGCTAACAATGAATATGAAGACAGGCTCCCCTATATTCTGGAAGCCAGAAGAAGGGTACTGGAAGATTATAACCTTTTTGAAGTTATCGAGAAGGTGATCCGTACGAATCCGGATGGTCCGGAGATACATCCCGGTACCTTGAGTGGCTGCATCATGAACCGGCAGGTTTTGCGGGTCAAAAAGCCCATGGCAGGTATCCGGAGTCTTTGGGAAAAGGTGGAGATTAAAGGTCGCCACTGGATAGGACGCATGGTACCGGACCGATAAGTTGTATGGTTCCGCCACAGGTTTTTACTTCACAGCTTTGTTCCGGATATGACATTTCGGAACCCAGTCAGGGAGAGCCCCATGAAGAAGGCTTTAATAACGGGTGTAACGGGCCAGGACGGCAGCTACCTTGCTGAATTTTTGCTGGAAAAGGGTTACGAGGTCCATGGGATCAAGAGAAGGGCCTCTCTTTTCAATACCCAGAGAATAGATCATATTTATGAGGATCCCCATGTGGAAGATGCCCGTTTCCGGCTTCACTACGGGGATCTTACGGATTCTTCCAACCTGATCCGCATTGTTCAGGAGGTACAGCCAGATGAAATCTATAATCTGGCTGCCCAGAGTCATGTGGCTGTAAGCTTTGAATCCCCCGAATATACAGCCGATGTGGATGCTCTTGGCACATTGCGTATTCTGGAGGCCATACGAATACTGGGGCTGGAGCAAAAAACACGTTTTTATCAGGCCAGTACCAGTGAGCTTTTTGGTCTGGTACAGGAAACACCTCAGAAGGAAACGACTCCTTTTTATCCCCGCAGTCCTTATGCTGCTGCCAAACTTTATGCCTACTGGATTACGGTAAACTATCGTGAGGCGTATGGTATGTACGCCTGTAACGGGATTCTTTTCAACCATGAATCTCCCCGCAGGGGGGAGACTTTTGTAACCCGCAAAATTACCCGTGGTCTTGCTAATATGGCTCAGGGGGTGGAATCATGCCTGTATCTGGGGAATCTGAATGCCCTGCGTGACTGGGGTCATGCCAGGGATTTTGTGCGGATGCAGTGGATGATGCTGCAACAGGAAAGGCCCGACGATTTTATCATTGCCACTGGAAAGCAGTATAGTGTTCGGGATTTTATTCTGTGGAGTGCGGCAGAACTGGGAATTTTTCTTCGCTTTGAAGGGGAAGGCGTGGCAGAGCAGGGGATAGTGGTCAGGGTTGAAGGGAAGGATGCCCCGGCTGTTCGTGTCGGAGATGTTCTGGTTCGTATCGATCCCCATTACTTCAGGCCTACGGAAGTGGAAACCCTTCTTGGTGACCCGACAAAGGCCCGTGAACAACTGGGGTGGGAACCGGAAATTACGGCACAGTCCATGTGCGCTGAGATGGTAAGGGAAGATCTCCGGTTGGCCAAACGCCATGCTCTTTTACAAAAACACGGATATGAAGTACTGCTGCCCTGTGAGCAGCGTAGCATTTCCGAAAAGAACAAGTGACTTTCATTCCATTTTTTGGCACTATGCACCCGGTCTGCTTCTGAGGGCCGGGAGTATGGTTGTTAGTCCGCCAACATTCGGGATGGAGGAAAACCGGGTGAAAATTTATGTTGCAGGGCACAGAGGAATGGTGGGCAGTGCCATTGTTCGCCGCCTGAATGCCTCTCCGGATCATATTGTGGTCACCCGTACCCGCCGTGAGCTGGATCTTTTGAATCAGAAAGAGGTTTTTGATTTTTTTGACAAAGAAAAGCCGGATCAGGTTTACCTCGCAGCAGCAAAGGTTGGCGGTATTCATGCCAACAACACGTTCCCTGCTGAATTTATATATGAAAATCTTGTGATCCAAGCCAACATTATTCATGCTGCCCACAGAAGCGGAATAGAACGCCTGCTTTTTCTGGGAAGCAGTTGTATCTATCCTGTACGAGCCAGCCAGCCCATGGCGGAAAATGCCCTCCTTACCGGCCTTCCGGAACCCACCAACGAACCCTATGCCATTGCTAAAATTGCCGGAATCAAGCTTTGTGAAAGTTATAACCGACAGTATGGCAGGGATTACCGCAGTGTGATGCCTACCAACCTCTACGGTCCGGGAGATAACTTTCATCCGGAGAACAGCCATGTCATTCCCGGACTTTTGCGCCGTTTCCATGAAGCCGTTACCTCTGGAGCAAAGGAAGTGGTGATATGGGGAAGCGGAACGGTTATGCGTGAATTCCTTTATGTGGATGATCTGGCCGATGCCTGTGTTCATGTTATGGGGCTGGAACCTGCCGTGTATAAGGCCCATACCCTTCCCATGCTCTCCCATATCAATGTGGGTACGGGAAAGGACTGTACCATCCGGGAGCTGGCAGAAACCATTGCTGAAGTAACGGGTTTTAAAGGCAAACTGATTTTTGACACGGCACGTCCGGATGGAGCGCCCCGCAAGCTTCTTGACGTTTCCTGCCTTCAGTCTCTGGGATGGCAGGCAAAAACAGGGCTGAAAGAAGGCTTGGTCAGGGCCTATACCTGGTATAGCAGAGATTTGAAAAGGTCTTCTGATCCTGCCTGAAGCACGTCTGGCTGTGCTGTTGACTTATGGCCTGCTGTCGGAGAACGCAAAAATTCTGCCAAGGATGCAGTCCTCGGTGGGAATTGATTCAGCATCACACCTTCCTGACATGATCAATATGGTGGCCGTATCTATGGCAGGTATCCGTAATCTGATGGGGAGAACTTATGCCAGGGATTCGATTGTGAAAGATTTTTTATGCTATGTTTGCTGATCAGATGCGTAGCTGTGGACAGGTAGATTTTATTGCAAACTTTTCGTGGAAAAGATTGTTTTGGAGTAATCTTTCGTTCATACGCATTGGCGTTGAGGGGGGACCCCCGCTTGACATATGATTAAATCTTATCTGTTCATATCATAGTGAATAAACTTGTTCCCGCAGACAAAGCCGCAGAAATTTTCGGTGTATCCATACTCACCCTGAGAAGGTGGGAGGCTGAAGGCCGCATAATGCCGGAGAGAACCCGTTCCGGGCACCGGCGTTATGACCAGCCCTGAAGCCCGAACTTTTTCATGCCCCGTCGGACACCCGCCGTACCCTGGGCTTGCCCGTGTGTCCAGCCATGACGAGAAAGAGGATCTTGTAAGGCAGAAGCAGGTACTTGACAGGTACTGTGGCCGTCAGGGCTGGACTTTCGAGATTCTTTCCGAACTTGGTTCCGGCATGAACTACCAGAAAAAGGGCCTGAAAAGCTCATCGAGGCCATACTTGAAGGCAGCGTGGGCCGCCTGTTCTCACCCACAAAGACCGCCTGCTCCGCTTGGGTGCGGAACTGATTTTTGCCATCTGCGAAGCCAAATAGGTGGAGGTGGTCATCCCCAACGGGGCTCGCGGAGCGACGCCAGCCCTGTGCAGCAGGGTGAAGATGTGGATACAGGCCTGGAAGAAGATCAAAGCCAAGGATGTTCTGGAAATCATCATCGTTTTTTCCGCAAGGTTCTATGGCAGCCGATCCCGGAAAAACAAGAAATTTCTCGAAAACCTGAAAAAGACTGTGGAGTAAGCCATGCTCATTGCCCATGAGATTGCCCTGGATCCCAACAAGGCCAGAAAAAAACCTCGCCGTATCCATGCCAGAATCCGCAATATCCGAAACGATGCCCTGCATAAACTCACCTCTTCCCTCACCCGCAGGTTCGATACGATTGTGGTGGAAGATTATAATGGAAAGGGCATGATGAAAAACCACAAGCTGGCCCGTTCCATCAGCCATAGGGGTTTTTTCAAGTTCCGCCGTATCGTAAATCCTGTGGAGAAGAAGGCTCTGGCCTTTGCGCAGGGCAGGAGTGAAACCAGCCTCCGGGAAGCAGGAAGTCAGCGCAAAGCTACCTGTGGCTAGATTTGGGCAAGTCTGGCAGAACGGTTGTCTCATAAACAATAGTCTGATTTTTTGACCAAAAGCAGGAAGGAGCTATTTTGAAGGTTATTACTGTTGTTGGCGCAAGACCTCAGTTTGTAAAAGCGGCAACCATCAGCCGGGCAATATCAGCGCATAACACCACAACTGCTTCGGAAACGGTTATCGAAAAAATAATTCATACGGGGCAACACTATGATGCCAATATGAGTGATATTTTTTTTGAAGAAATGCATATTCCGAAACCTGCATTCCATCTGGGTATCGGGGGGGGAAGTCATGGAGCCATGACTGGGCGGATGCTGGAAGGCATTGAAGGTGTGTTGTTGAAGGAAAAACCGGACTGGGTACTTGTATACGGAGACACAAATTCTACCCTTGCCGCTGCTCTTGCTGCCAGCAAACTACACATCAGAGTGGCCCATGTGGAAGCAGGCCTGAGAAGTTTTAACATGCGTATGCCTGAAGAACAGAACCGGATCCTGACAGATCGTCTCAGCAGTCTTCTTTGCTGCCCCACGGATACTGCTGTGCAGAATCTTCGTAAAGAAGGCTACGATTGTTTCAGCTGCAAGGTATTTAAGTCCGGCGATGTGATGTTTGATGCGGCGCTTTACTATACAACTATGGCCTGCCAGCCTTCATTGCCCTGCCTGCCGGACAGGGATTTTGTGT